>JAUXHN010000010.1 GCA_030621515.1 Deltaproteobacteria bacterium
CTCGTTCTCAAGAACCAGTCGAACAGCTCGCTCACGCACTTCCTTTGAATACTTGCTTGGTCTTCCCATGACTCCACTCTCTCAAGTTATGGAGCCTCCTGGAAATTCGGGGCGGTTCATTATAACAAAAAGAAGCGGCAAGCGTTAGCGCATGAAGGCCGGGGGTGTAACGCCCTGTCAGGGCTATTTCCTTTTTTGTATCCACGAATCCCGGGGCGGTGCCCCGGGAAAGATCCGGCAATCGTGACGGGTCCGCCGTCGCTCGACGTTTGCCCTGCGTCGCTCGGCTTCTGCCGAGCTATGCAGGGTAGCACGATGACAAAGCACGACCTTGGATGACGATCAAAACGATTACCTTTTTTTCAGGGCGAGGCAGGCCTCGCCCCTACTACCTTTTTAAAACATATTTCCGGGCGCAGCGGGGGCATTCGATGTTGAGTTCTTTTTCATCTCCCCACAACTCTTCTCGTGCGGCGTCTGGGAGGGAGGTGATCATGTCGAGGATCATGTTGTCGTCGCAGCGGCATTCGTAGAAGAGGAAGACTTCCTGCAGCGAGGTGAATTCGCCGTCTTGCGCTTTTTGACGACACAGGCTGATCATTTCCTGGTCCGCAAGGTCGGCGACGCGATCGAGGTCGCCGTCGGGTAACGCCTGGACCAGCACTCCGCTCCCGTCCGGACCGAGTGCTATCAGGGTCCGGATCTGCTCCACCTGTTCGAAATATCGCTGCACGGCAGCCACCGGATCTTCATTGTCAGGAGAGTAATGACTCTCCATGAGAGGACCGTCGGCCTTCTGTCGCTGGAGATGCACCGAGCCCCTTTCCCTCGGGGCCTCCTTCACCGTCCCGCAGATCATGCCCTCCGGCTCCACGCCGCAGAAGAAACCGTGAGGCGAACCCGGCAGCGTCAGCGTCCAGCCCCAGGACTCCCTTTGCGCGAGAGACATCGCCGCGAGGCCGGCGGCGGCCATGATCCGCTTGAGAGTTTCTCTTTCGTCGCCCGTAACCTCGGAGATCCCGTATCGCTCATCGTAGAGTTGTTTACTGACTACCACCTCGGGAAAATCACCGAGCACAACCAGCAGGTTTGATTCCTCCCACAGGTACCGGCGGTATTTTCCCAGGTGGAGAGTGACGTTCAGATCCACATCGTCCTCCTTTAACAAAAGAGGGTTTGCACCAGGTGGCTGGTGTTATCAAGGATCTATGGAATGTTGTGCGATTTTTTTAAAAAACCAACAATAGACTCCGTCCCGCCGACGACCATTGGGTAAAGGACGGAATGAAAAACGAAACCGCAATCGCCATCGCAGACATCTTCACGGAACACGGCCGTGAGATGGAGGCGCGCGCGCGGAGGATCCTCGGCTCGGATGCCGACGCCGAGGACGCGGTGCAGGAGGCGATGGTCTCGATGCTCAGGTCGCCTCACCTCTTCGCCGGGGTCGAGCGCTTCGGCGGCTGGCTTTTCACCCTGGTCAAACGTCGTTGCGTCGACATCGTGAGGAAGGATACGCGGCGCAAGGCCAGGGAGGCGGAGGTAGGCATCGACGATCTATTCGAACGCGACGATCCGGGCGAGCTCATGGAGAGGACCGAGTTCGCAAATGCGGTGGCCGACGCGGTGAAGCAACTTCCCGAAAATCAGAAAGAAGCGTTCGTGCAGAACGCGCTCGAAATGAAGACATTCAAGGAAATATCCGAAGCCACGGGCGCACCCATGGGCACCCTGATGGCCAGGAAGAAAAAGGCCGTGGATACCATCCGCGCCAGGCTGAACAGGCAGGGGTATTCCCTGTAACAAAGGAGCATTACAATGACGGGTTCAAGAGTGCTGAAAATAGTGGGCTGGGTTTTTCTGGGCGTGGCGATAGCCGTTTCCCTCGGACTTGTGCTGGGCTTCGGGCTGATGTGGTTGTGGAACTGGTTGATGCCGGCTCTCTTCGGCTTGCCGGTAATCACGTACTGGCAGGCCGTCGGGCTGTTCGTTCTGTGTCATCTCCTGTTCAAGGGGCACCATCACCATGGAGGAGGGGACAAGGACGGAGAATGCGGTCCGCCGTGGAAGAAGCATCGCAACAGCAACCCCTTCGCACGGAAGATTCATGGGCTCATCTGTAAAGATGGCGGTGAGGTAGAGGATGCGGAGACTGTTTGAGGTACCCGCGCGGCGCGAATGCGCCTCCCTCCCCTTTTTTTTCCCCATTTTCTGCAGATAAACACACCCAGGAATAAAGAGCGTATAATGAGTGGCAGGGAGGTGCTTCAATGACTGATGGATTTGCGAGATCAGCGTATTTTGTCTGTTTGCTGGTTGTCTCGGTTTTTTTCCTGTGCGGATGCTCGGAATCACGCGCAAGCGGCGACGGTTCGGACTCGGACAGCGACTCTGATACAGACACGGACACCGACTCTGATACGGACACGGACACCGACTCTGATTCAGACACGGACACCGACTCCGACACGGATTCAGATACGGACACGGACACCGACACGGACACCGATACCGATACAAACACCGGCCCTGATACAGACACCGGCTATGATACAGACACGGACACCGGTACAGACACCTCCGTCCCCATTGATCCCGCGTGCGACGCTATCAGCGGCACTTGCGTTCCGTCCAGCATGGTCTGCATCTGGTACGACATCACAATGTGCGGACCCGGATGGATGTGCTGCTGGTAAGGGCTCTGTTCGACCAGAACCCTAAGCTAACCGCGCTGTTTTTCGGAAATCGGTTGTGACTCCGAACAACAGAAGGTAGATCTCAGGAATGATTGCGGCGTTCAGGATTCTGGCGGGCGTGGCCCTCTTCAGACTGAAAAAAATGGAGATGGCCAACATGTTCGCGGCGGCGGCCATCATGTTCGCCCTTCGCCTGTCGTGGCTCGACATGGGGATCCGGTTCGGCTTCGGTATACTGCTGAACCTGCTCGCCTATCTCACCAACGACTACTGCGATGTGGATCAGGATCTGTCGTCACCCAACAAGGACCACGCAAAAGCGCGCTACCTCAAGACTCACATGGGCGCTGCCCTGGGCGCCCAGATCGGCCTGGCGGCCTTCCTGGCGGTCATTGCCTGGGCCTGGAGCCCGGGCCTGCTGGTGGCGCTCACTGCGGGAGCGGGGATCTGCTGGATATATTCATTCAAGCTCAAACGAATCCCGTACGTGGACGTGCTTGCAATGATCTCATGGGGCGTGGCGATGCCCCTGGTGGGATTTCCCCTGGACGCCACACTCGGATGGATCCTGGTAGGGCAGCTCGCCCTCTTCTCCGCCTGTTTCGAATCGATCCAGGTGATCCGCGATCACGACGAGGACGTTGCCTCGGGAATCAAAACAACCGCCGTGCGCCTTGGCGTGCCGGCAACCAAGATCATGCTCCGGGGATTCATGGTGCTGAGCGCCGCCTACGCCACGTTGCTCATCAACCGCTGGATCGGGCTCGCCTTGCTCGCGTCGCTTGCGGTCCCGTTCAAAAAAGAAACCGCCGACGTCTTCTGGGACAAGCAGCGAGTCATCATGGGCACCGTGTGGCTGGCCATGATCGGCTGGATCTTCTGGTACGGATCTTCAAACGGCTGGCTCGCCAGAATCGACACGGACTCGGTCATCGCGGCGATGGAGTGGTTGAGGTAGGGTCGGGATATTCCACCGGTGTTCCATCCGGCGCGCGCAGGATCGTTTTTCCCTCGTTGTGCCCGATCACGTACTGCGGACCGACGGGTATCTTTCCGAGCCCGCCGGGAAGATCGATCACCAGCTGTGGGATCCCGAGCCCGCCGATGCGGCCGCGCAAGTGGGCCATTATCTCGATGCCGTTATCCAGCGATACGCGGAAGTGCCCGATGCCGGGAACCAGATCGCACATGAAGATGTAGTACGGGCGAACCCTCGCGCGCATGAGGGCGCGGCAGAGATCCTCGATGATCTCGGATGAATCGTTGACACCCGCGAGCAGGACGGCCTGGTTGTTGACCGGAACACCGGCGTCGACCAGACAGCCGACAGCGGCAAGAGCCTCATCCGTCATCTCCGCAGGATGGTTGAACTGGGTGTTGACGTAGACCGGTCCGTGACGCGCAATATCCCGGGCCAGGCCCCGTGTGATCCTCATGGGGAGCGTCACGGGAACGCGAGTGCCGATCCTGATTATCTCCACCGACGGGATGGCGCGAACCCGGGCAAGGATATCGACGAGATCCCGATCCTCCAGAACCAGGGGGTCGCCACCGGATATGATCACGTCCCTGATCTCGGGGTTGTCCTCGATATATCGAAGCGCATGGACGAGATCTTCACCGCGGACGGGAACGATCTTGCCTTCGCCCATGTTCCTTCTCGTACAGTGGCGGCAGTGAACAGGACAATCGCCCGACACGAGCACCAGCGCTCGATCCGGATAGCGGCGGATCAGGCCCGGCAGCACCGCGTGATCCTCCTCGCGGATGGGATCGTCGACGGTGGAGCCGAAGGAGGCAAGCTCGTCCAGGTGGGGGAAGGCCATGCGGCGGATAGGATCGTCCGGATCGTCGGCCCTCATCAGGGACAGGTAATACGGTGTGACCGACATGGGAAAACGATCCAGCACCCGATCCGCGAGATCCCTGTCCACACCGGGGGGATCCCAGGTTCTGACGGTGTTGGCCAGCTGCCAGCGCCAATCGTTCTTTGTTTCCATCGTCGATAATCTGCCCTTCATCGAAATCGGTTTCAAGGGTTGTTTTGCGGGAGCGTCTTGCTTACCGGCCCTCATGACTGTATAAGCACGCAAAATCTGGTGCCCCGAGGAACAATGCCGGCACCTGGAGGAAGAAATGGCCAAAGCAGAAAAAATGACCCGAGGTGTGAGCTCCAAGGTCCAGCGTGGCGGCGGCACGGAGATCCATCTGCCCCCCGGGATCCACTCCATCGATAGCCACGGGAATATTTTCGCCTCCCTGCCGGAGATCGCCCGCGTGGCGCCCAGGTTTTTCACATTCGAGCAAATCAAGACGGCATTCGAGGCCGGCAGTTTGACAACCCTTTCCGGCGACGACGTGAAGGCTCTCGAAGGTCTGGTCGCCCGCAAGTAGAGAAACTGCTGTGGACGGACATCCCGCCGTGCTGCCCTTGCCGCTGCCGCAAATGACTGCGGCCGTTCGCGATGAGATAAAGAACCTGTACGAAGCTCTGGACGCGCAACTCCAGAGTCTCGAGCTGACCTGTCGTGCCTGCGGAGACTGCTGCGATCTCAACCGTTTCGGCCACGAACTGTGGCTCAGCAACCTGGAGCTCGCGTACCTTCTGGATTCCAAAAAACCCGGTTCGCGCTCGATGGACGGAGCCTGCCCGTACCAGCTGGAGGGAAAGTGCACCGCAAGGATCGGCCGCGCCCTGGGCTGCCGTGTGTTCCACTGCGATCTGGATGCGGCATCGATGGAGAGCATCACCGAAACATACCTGGAGAAGATGAAAAATATTGCAACGGCCCACGGCCTTGATATCGAATACGGGGAACTTGAATCGAGCCTGTCGCGCTATATTGCCCAGCCGGGCTGAAATCCGTGGACCAGGCGGTAGGTATCGACCTGGTTTCTACCGGGCCGCAGGATATCAGTGACCGGAGAGGTCCTCACCCTGGTTCTCGACGACATGAATTCAAGAGGGTATCCGACGTATATCGTGCCCACGGGAACATCGACCATATCCAGTCCGACCGCCCGGTGCCCCGCCATCCAGGCGGAACTCTGGCGATCCCTCACGGCGACACAGACGCCCGATCGGGTATGGTACTCTCGATTCCTGGTAATGAAACAGGTGTGAACTCTTCTATCCGGCCCATCATACAGCATGTTCGCCTCCCCGATGACTGTGTAGGTCTATTTCCTACATGTCCAATATACGGCGCTGCCCGGAGTGTGGTCAAAAATATTACCCTGTTTTTTTTCCCTTTGATTTCGCAGGAAAAGGAATCTCACTTGAATATTTGGTGTGAATCATGTCAAAAGTCAGTTGATATCAAACAGGAGGCCGTTATGAAGAATCTTGTTTTCGGGTTCGCCCTGATTTTTACCCTGGCATTCGCCACCACGGCAAACGCTCAATACACCGATAACACCGGGGGATCCTATGGTGATACCTCGGGTACGGGGGACACCACAGGGGACGAACAGGGTGGTTATTACGATCCAGCTTACCAGGATCCTGACCCGGGGTACGGCGCCCAGCCACAACCACAACCACAGCCCCAACCCCAGCCGGCTGCGGTGACCGTGGGAGTATCCACCGATAACGCCGCGGATGACGAGGAAGACTTGTCGGGGTTCGAGCTCGGAATCAACTGGGCGGGCGGCAGTAAGGTTGCCATCCAGCCCGGCATCATGTTCGGCAAGTTCGGCATATACCTCTTCATGGGCATGAACATGTACCAGGATCACGCGGAAGCTTCCACCGATGACACCGAATTTGCAGCCTGGGAATTTCCGGGCGCAGGCGCGGCCCACCATCCCGGTGAGGGGGATTACGACGAGGAAGTCATGATCGAAACCATGGAATTCCATTACGATGTCGGTCTCGCAGCCCGTTTCTACCTGCTCGAAGAGCTGAAGGCCCAATCACCAAACCTCTATCTGGAGATCGGGGCGGGATGGCGCGACGCGTATTACAAGCATGACATCGACTGGAACTACACCGGTGACGAGGACGCCTTCGAGGCTACATGGGGAGATTTGACCGGAGATGGAGACGTGGACGACGAAGATATAGAGGCCCTCGAGTACGACCGCAACAAGACCTGGAACCGCGTCGCCAAAGATCTCTCCAAGGACGCGCGGCAGAAGACCCAGGGAATGTGGGCGCGCGTAGGTATCGGCGGCGAGTACGTCTTCGTCGGAGGTTTCGGCGTGGCGGGCGAGGTCGGTCTGGATCTGTTCTGGAACACCCCGTGGGAGGAAAAGGCGCCGTTCGGTTACGATGACGACCCCGACCTGGATGAATTCGATTACGAATACCAGGACGTCAAGTACCACGGTTGGGCCATCGACTTCGGCCTGTACTGGAACCTCGCCCTGCGATATCACTTCTAGATATTATTTTTCTAGTTTGACGTTGGAGGTCTGCACCTGCTCGCGGTTGATGCGCATCTCGATCGGCTGATATTTCTTCTTGGAGAGAATCAGTTGTATCTCGTAGTGCCCGGTCTCCAGAATCAGGGGCTTGCAGGTCTTGCCCTTTCCGGGAACATCCTTTTCTTTTGTTTTTGAATGAACGGTGAAGGACGTGGCGACACAACGCTTGACGTTCTTGCCGCGGTAGGTGTTGAGAGTTATCTGGCCCGCGGGGAAGATCTCGTCCAGGGTCATCTTCTCGCCCTCAACCTCCACATTCTCCACAAGGTACTTGGGCTTGCCGAAAACCAGCGATGTCTCGAACTCAATGTTGTATATTCCCTGGTTCAACTCGATCTCCTCACCGAACTTGCCCTTCTTGATTATCTCGGCGCCCGAGCTATCGAGGAGGCGGTACGAGCCCTCGGGGTTCTTCTCGTTGATGACCTTGAGGTTGACGGTCAGCTTGGTCGGGCCGGTGTAGGCCTCGTCCACACTCTCGCTATCTTCTTCCTCTTCTTCCACCTCGACGTCACCGACCAGGGCGGCGATAGGATCGTAGTCCTCGTCATCAGCCGTCTGGGCAACAGGCTCGGCGCCGCCGCAGGCAAGATTTGAAACGGCGAGGAAAAACGCCAGGAGACAAACAAGAAATCCACGGGTTTCTTTCATGGTTGTTTTATCCTTCCTTATCGAGAGCCGGACTTTTTTGCTCCGGGCTCCCCTGTTTGAGAAGTTCGATTCTACCACAAGATTTCGTTGAGAGAAGCTCCTGATATTCTGTGGCTTTGGATTTGACGCACCCTGATATAGAATACGGTGGTTTCATTGAAGCGAGGAGCACATGGATCCGTACAAAGCCAGGCAAATCATCGAAACCTGGACCAGGGAGCAGTTTGGGAAACTCCTCGAGGTACGGGAGGTAAATGTCATCCGACGCGCCGCCGGTCGTGTCTGGTCGGGGGAACTCTACTGTATAATGAAGGAGGGGGAGATCCTGGTCGGCACCGTGGGCATTGACGAGCAAGGAAAACTGACCAGGACGATCAACGCGGATGACCTCGCAAACACCCTTGCGGAGGTTCGACTCTCCGAGAGTCGAGCTTCCATGCCGGACACCGCTGTGGCCGATAACGATTTTTCCGACGATTCCTGGGAGGACGATTTCTCCGGAATCGGCCTGGACGAGGGCGGGGGTGACGATCTGGACGGAGTGTTCGACTCTCTGGATTCGTCGGCAGTCCAGGATCAGGCAAACGCCCTGATCGCATCGGGCGATCACGAAAAACTACTTCAGGCGCGGGAGATCCTGCCCCAGCTCCTGTCCATCCCCCAGAACCGCGGACGGGTCCTTCAACAGATGGGCGAACTGGAGCTGTTGCTGGGCGAGCTGGATCTGGGCGTCAACTATCTGGAAGCCGCTGCCCGGGAATTTGCGGACGTGGCCGCCGTGGATGACCTGGATCACGTGGCCGAGATCACACTTCGGGTGATCGGACCGGATAAATTCGAGACCAGCCCGGTGAAGCAGCTTCTCGAGCGGGCGCGCGCCAGGATGCGTCCTGTCGAGAAGATCGATCACGCACCGCTATTCGTGGGCATGGACCAGGAGATCATGTTCCATCTCAACGGCGCCTCCAGCATAATCAACATCGAACACGGGGAGGAACTGCTCGTGGAGGGAGCTCCGGCCATCCATGCATTCGTGGTCAGATCCGGAGTCCTGACTATTCGCATCGAGTCGCCGGACGGCTCGGACCGTGTGGTGCGCAGCTGTTTCCCCGGAGACTTCATCGGCGAATCGAGCGTCATCGAAAAGCCAGGCGCCACCTGCACGGCGACTGTCAAGGGAGAGTGCCTGACGAGCCTCTGGATGTTCGAGGGAGCACGGCTGCGGGAGCTCCTCGCGGAGTTTCCGGAGATCGGCGTGCGTATCGATTCTGCGCGCACTCTCCACCGACTCGATTCGTTTCTGTCCCAGCACGAGGCCACCGAGACGCTCGATACAGCCGTGCGCGATCAACTCCTGAGCAGCATCAGCGGGATCAACAGGTACGGACCGGGGGAGATCCTGAACAAGGCGGGCGAAGTTCCCCAGGGGGTGTATCTGGTGGCGAGCGGGCGCGTAGAGTACCGAGTGCCGGACCGGCCACCGAGGGTATACCGAGTGGATTCGTTTGCGGGCTTGAGGGACACCTTGCACGAGCTTCCCCTCGAAGGTGAATTCATCACCGCGAGTGATTGCCTGCTGGTCCGGTTTGATACAAAAAGACTCAAGGAAATCGCCGCTGATGCCAGCACGGCAGTAGTGGCGGTCTTGGAAAAGATGGAGTAGATTACCTGATCTGTCTTTTGACTTCCCCGACGAGGGGGATGGGAGGAAACCATGGCCTGGACCTGTTATTCGTGCGGAATAAAGAACCCCAAGACCGCCGACGTGTGTCAAAAATGCGGAGGGTCGGTCGCTGCTCCGGC
Organism: Deltaproteobacteria bacterium; assembly: GCA_030621515.1. Lineage (GTDB taxonomy): Bacteria > Myxococcota_A > Polyangia > JAAYKL01 > JAAYKL01 > JAUVAN01. Next base: position 9,579 of record JAUXHN010000010.1, read on the forward strand.
GAACTTCTACATCCAGTGGATCTTCGGAGGCGCGGTGTTTTTTCTCATCTTCTACATCACCGGAACTTTTGCCGGCGGCGTCCTTATCGAGTCCGTTGCCGTCCCGGAGAACTCGGCCGTCCTCGCGGAGATCAACGCCGCCAGAAAAGCCGACGTTCCGGAGTACAAGAGCCTCGAGACAGCCGAACCGGAAGTGCTGACTGCGGCAAAGGCAGTTGTCACTGAAAAAAACAAGGCCAAGATGTCCGGACTTTTCAAGGGAGTGCTCTACTGGTGCTTCCCGGTGGTGCTCTTCGTGCTTTGCGGCATCATCGTCGGTTTCATCTCGGACGGAAAAACGATCCTGGAGCCCGGCATCGGATCCATTCTCGGACAGGCGGGGGGTGTCGCCTTGCACGTGTACGTATTCGATTCGGACCTGACCTGGATGGTCATGGCCATCGGTGTCGTGCCGGGCTTCGGTCTCGCCGCGCTGGGCGCCTGGCTCGGAGAGATCATCCAGGACAGGCGCGAGCGCGCCGGCGGAATCACCGCCTGAACCCCGATAGATCTCTTTGCATTCCATCCTCGACACCCAATGTCCCTCGGGGGTATTCTTGAACCATAAACGAGTTTCTGGAGGTGAAATATGCGCTTGGGGCTTTTCCTTGTCGCTGCCGGCTCGGCGGCGCTTCTACTGACAAACTGCGGCGGCGGTTCCACGATCCTGGCAACCACGCCAACGCCGGACGAGGCTTCATCCACAACGCGGATCGCCCCGCCGAACGGCAAACTGCCGATCCCGGATCTCTCCCTCGAATGGACTCCCGCCATGATCGGGGGGAAGCAGGGCGAGATGCTCGCCGCGGCGATCGCGGATCGCGACGCCGTGATGATGGTGCTCGGACGCGGTCTTTCGGGCGCCCAGTGGGAAGATCGCATTTTCCAGATGATCAAGGCGGCGTCCGAGAAGACGTCCGTCGTTGCGCGCAAACGCGGCACCCTGGACAAGTTGCTGCTGGAGCGCGGCGAGATCCCCTATCGAAGAACCCTGGAGACAAGCGGCGTCGATGTGCTGGGACGACCGTACTACCTGCCCAAAGATCATATGCTTAACACGGAATGGCTCTCCAGGAAAAAGGCGCTGAAAGGAGCCGACGCTCTCATGACCGTGCGCGGGTTGAGCGTGGACGACCGGAAGCTCCGGGAGCTTCGCAAGCGGCGCCGGGGCGGGTGCGGTAAGCTCGAGACGACCCTCGACGGAGCGATTGATGAAGCCGCAACGTTCTTCGAACCCTTCATAAGCTGGGCAAACGAGGAACTCCAGGGGGCGTTCTCCAGGCACCTCGCCAAGGCCGCACCCTTCTGGCGGCGGGAAATATCGTCCACGTCGAACCGCGTGGATCCTGGCGGGCAAGAGGCCGGTTGCCTGGCCGCCTACCGGGACTATCTCGATGAGTTCGCTCCTTGCATGGAGGGCTCCTGCGCCATCTCTCCCCAATTGAGCCTGGCGACGGACGGGGTGGTGATCGGCATGGACATGGCTCCACGGAACTTTGTTCCGGACCGATGCCCGTCCGGTCTCATGCGCGATTACGCCGAAGAGATGTCCGATCTTGCGTCGCGAGCGGTCGAGGAAGTCCTTCCGGGGCTTGGCGATGACTGGACGGCCGAGCTGCTCAGGTACAACGCGCTGAAACGAATCGAGCGCGGGATAAAGGACTTCTGCGCTCCTTCGCACCGCAGGATCTCAAAAAGCGATCTGACCTCGGCGAGGGAACAGCTACGCGTGCTGGCGTCCGATCTCTCGGAAGACACGCCGATCGGCGAGTGGATCTCCGCGTCGGGGCGAGGCAGGATTCCCCAAACCGGACCCGTGGAGATCCTGGCGCGGATACGGGCGAAAGGTGGTGACCCGGAAGAAGACGCGGCCCGGTTCGTCGCCCGGCTGCGGAATTTCAACCGATGCGCACAGGGCGACGAGCGGTTGTTACAGGTCGCGCTCGTGGACGTGGGCTCTTCCGAGGTTGTTTTCATGGGTATCTTTTTCGAGGAGCAGCTCGTCTGCGAGGACATGCCGCCTGGCACTCCGTAAAAGACATCAGAAACCCCCGCAGACGTCCACTATTGCATCCTTTTCGTCTTCGCAAAAATCGGTGGCGTCCTCCAGGTCTTCGCAGTCGAGAGAAAGGGCGCAATTCTCATAGGTCAAGTAGGCCGACTGGCACGGTTCAGTAAAAATCTCGTCGCAGTAATCACAGTCGCCGCCGCCGTTGGTACACCATTCCTGGCAGTACTCCTCCACGGTTTCGTACATGGTGTATACGCATTGATTTTTGCACGCCTCAAGGTCGGGCGTGCCGTCTTCGTACTCAAGATCGCAGTTTTCCTGGCAGTGTTCGATGTAGACATCCGGATCGCACTCCTCCTTGCACACTTCCAGGATTTCGTCAGTGAAGCCTTCCGGATAACACTCCTGGTATTGCTCGCACTGGAGTTCACACGATTCCTGGGGTGTATCCGCAACAATGTCGTACTCGTACTTGTCGTCGTCATCATCTCCTTCATATACATTTACGGGAGAACATCCGACCAAGGCAAAGGCAAGGACGGTTGCAACAAGAATGATGAGCCGGCGAACATTTCTTTCATTGAGCATTTTTTTCTCCCCTCGATCGACACTTGAAAAACGGCCGGTTGGACCGTGATCTGAATCGGATTCTATTTGCAAAATAAGTTAGACCCCACTCCACTGTACAGGGTTTCCCCTTGTGGTGGAGACAATTTTGATCATCAGTGAAGACAACTACCTTATCTCCATTCTTGGATTTCCTATCATTTTGGCGTAGTATTTCCAGAATCGATCCTGCAAGCGAATGAAAAGACTTCCAAAACCGGAAGTCTTTACGAGTTTGCGTGAGACTTTTCCTTGAAAGGTGCGTACGCGCCAAAGGAGGTATCGGGGATGAAAAGGTTATTTCAGTGGCTTTCCATCGGACTTGTGGCCCTCGGGTTGATATTGGTACTTCCCGTTTCGGCCTATGCGAGTGCTCAGGAGGAAGATGAGAAAGAGGGCGACAAAGACGCAGAAGAGAAAGACGCGGAAGAGGGCGACGCGGAAGAGGGCGACGCAGAAGAGGGCGACGCAGAAGAGGAAATCGCGGAGGAGGAAGAGACCTCCGCCCTTTTCGGAGCGGACGATGAGATAGTGACTTCCGAGGAGACCGAGCCCGAACCGGAGCCAGAGAAGGTCCGGGTGCTGCATGGCGAGTACATGAAGAGCATTACGTTCTCCACGGATGACGGATGGTTCAAGTTCCAGCCCCGTGGAATGGTCCAGCCTCGTTACGGGCTTCACATCAACGGTGAAGCGGAAGACAAACTCGCGGGCAGCGGATTCTCACTGAAGAGAGCGCGGTTCGGTTTTCAGGCAGACATGTTCGACTTCGCCCGCATATATCTGGACACCGGGTGGGGTGGGGGTTACGGCTCCCTCGTGGACTTCTTCGTCGACATCGATCCGTTTGACGGAATGGTGGCCCTCCGGGCCGGATACTTCCGCCCATGGTTCGGTCGCCAGCTGCTGATGGCCACCACCCAGCTCCAGATGATCGAGTACGCTCAGGCCTGGGAAGATGAATGGCTCGGCCTCGATCTCGGCCGAGACCTGGGCTTCGGGCTGTTCGGCATGATCGCCGACACGGTAGAGTACGGAATAGGCGTGTGGAACGGTCGGGAGGGATTCAGCCTTGGACCGGGGTACACAGAGCACTTCATCGAGACCCCCGCCAACATCGACTACATGTTCGGCGGTCGCATCGCGGTTCATCCCCTGGCCCCTGCGGGTGTCGGAACCACGCTGCCCCTCGGAGACGTCTCCGATACCGCTATCTCCGACAAGCCGGCCCTCTCCCTCGGCGTGGCCATGCTCTACAACAAGCGCCACGACAGGGACATCCTGATGCCGAGCGGAGCGTACCAGCTCTATTACGACACCCAGCTCAAGTTCGGCGTGGACTTAGGGTTCAAAATGAAGGGCCTCTCGGTGCTCGGCGAGTTCTTCCTGACAAAGGTCGCCATTCAGGATGACGCACAGCAGCCGATCAAGGATGCAGTGACCGCGTACAACGAATCCAACGCCATCCCCTGGAACATCGACGGCACGGGCATCGGCGCATATGGGCAGGTCGGCTACTTCATCCTCCCGCGCCAGCTCGAAGCGGCCGTCCGCTTCGACATGGTCGACGAGAACATGGACAAGCGCGGAACCCGGCTATTCCCGGGCGCAGGCCTCACCTACTACTTCTTCGGCAACAACCTCAAGGCCCAGCTCATGTACCGCATCAACGTTGGAACAGACTACGTAGATGCGGATCCAGTCGCAGGTACTGCCGCCGATGCCGGTTACATCGACACATCTCACGATATCTTCCTCATGCTCCAGGCTGCCATCTAACACCTCGATTCCAGGAGGCTCCAATTGAAAATCGGCGACGTCATGAACAAGAAGCCGACGTACATTGTCAATACGTTTACGTTCCGGCAAGCCGCGAGTCTGGTCTCCGATCTCCAGGTGAGCGATCTGATGGTCGTGGACGATGACGGCATGTTCATCGGTGTTCTGTCCGAAGGCGATCTGATCCGTTCGACCCTGCCGGGTTACGACGACCTCATGCGGGACGGTACTTCCCTCAAGGGCGCCTGGAAGGTCTTTCTGGAAAAGGGACGAGAGCTCGCGGACAAGTCCATTCATGAACTTGTCATCAGCGCCCCGGTCACCTTCTCCTCCGGCGACGAGTTACTGAAGGCGGCTTCCACCATGATCAACAAGCAGATCCGGGTGCTGCCCGTCATTGACGACGGCAAGCTCGTGGGCACCATCTCCCGTGGAGATCTTTGCAAGGCTGTGCTGGGCGAGTAACCTCCGAAGCGGACGCCTCTCTCCTTTACCGTGAACGATCCTCGAAGTACTTGCGAAGCAGTTGCGCCGCGAAGGCTGCGGATTTGATGCGCCACTTTGGCTCGTTGACCACGAGAACCGACAGGGCCACCTCGGGATCGTCCGCCGGGGCGATCGCCAGGAACCAGCTATAGGCCCTGTAGGGTTTGCGGCCGGTGAGGGTGCCTGTCTTGCCCGCTATCTCCATGCCGGGAAGAAGAGGGGCGCCGACGCGATCTCTGAAGGCCTTTCGCGCGGTCCCCTTGCGCACTGTATAGGCCATGGCGCCTCGCAAAGCCCTCGCGGTCCCCGCGCTGATCGGACGCCCGACGAACTCCGGCGCGCCCTCGTAGATGGTGTTCCCCTTGCCATCCAAGACCTCATCGATAATGTACGGTCGCAACATGGCTCCCCCCTGCGCCACCGCCTGCGCGATGACCGCAGCATGGATTGGCGATATGTGCGTATGCCAGAACCCGGCCGCGGTCCTTGCCCGCTCGAGCCTGTCTTTCGGAACATCCGCCTCGGATTTCCCGATGGCAATATCGAAAGGGATCTCCTTGTTGAATCCAAAACGATTCGCATACTCCTCCAACACTCCGGGATCCAGATTTCGATCCGACAACTTGGCGAAGATCGAGTTGATGGACCGACCGAGGGCGGTCTCGAGGCTCGCACATGCGGCATCATCCCTTTGAGAATCCTCGAGGTTGTGGATCTTGAGTTTCTGGGATCCGCCGTGGTAACAAGTTTTCGTGTCCAGGGTGACTCCTCCGCGCTCTAGCAACGCCGAGGTTGTGACTATCTTGAACAACGATGCCGCCGGCGGCGAAGGATCAAAAGCCACCGACGGGATCTGCGCCGATCGAGGATTGCCCAGGTATTGCGACAGCGTGATGACCCGGCCGGTACGGGAGTTCAACATCACCGCAGCCCCGGCGGGGACATCGTACCTGGCGAATAGTCGATCAGTGAAACGTTGCATCTCCGGGTCCACGGTGAACCGGGTGATCCTTCCGTCGTCGTGTTCCTGCACGAAGCTCGATCCGTTGAAGCGCATCTTATCCAGGGAGACTCCCTCCAGAGCGGGGACATTCTTGCCCGCCGGCTGCTCGGGTGTGGCTCCCGTAGCGGCAACCACGATCGCAAGAAAGGCAATGATCGTAATTCCGGGTCGTATGGATGACATGTAACCTCCGCTTCGAGGTTACGCGGCCTCGATATCGGTGGTCAAAAAATCGGCCCTGGATGAGAGTCTTAGATCAGAGCGCCAAGAATGGAGATCATTCCGGTGTTGGAAACGAGCTTGCCCGCTGCAACCGCGTCACACGATGTGATCGGGTTGGCGTTGTCCATTCCAAAGGCGTTGAAATCCTCGTCGTCGCCATCCGAGTCGGAATCGGAGTCGGTGTCGGAATCGGAGTCGGAGTCGGAATCGGAATCGGTATCCGAGTCGGAATCCGAATCGGAGTCGGAATCGGAATCGGAATCGGTATCCGAGTCGACATCGGAGTCACTCCCCTGGCCCAGCCCGTGACCGGTCCATGCCATGACCTGATCGTCAATCCAGGAATAGTAGTTGGGAACGGTCACGGAATAGTTCTCTCCGCTGGTAAGGCAATACTGCCCACCGAAGGAGGTCACGCCCGTAACGGCGGGGCCGGCGCTTGTGGTCGTGAAGAACGGACCGCCCGAATCCCCCTGGCAGGTTCCCGACGATCCACCGAGCTCGATGACGTCGGACCAGACGCCGAGGACATTTGTGGAGCCGGCACGATGGATGCCGGATCCGGATCCCGTGACGTTGTTGCCATAACCCACCACCGTGCCGGACTCCCCGGTCGAAACGCCGGTCGATCGAACCGCGTAAATCTCCGGAAGCGTCGAGTAGGCGTACCCGGTTACGTGGATGAGCGCCAGGTCGATGGAGCCACCGCCGACTGAACCGGTCCAGTTGGGATGATCGACGATCGCCGTGGCCCCCTGGAAATACCAGACGATCTGCCCCGAATCGAAGATGTCGGCGCCCCCCAAGATATTGATGCTCCCGGGGCTGTTCAGGACATTGGTGCCGCTCGATGGGTTGTAGACGCAATGACCGGCGGTGAGGATCACCTCCTCGTCGATGAAGGTGCCGGTGCACAGTCCGCCGCTCTGCTGGTTGTAGACCGCAATCACACCCTGCCACGTGTTGTAACCGGTGGGCGTGCCGTTGGTTATTCCGTAATGACCGGGCATCTCCGTGTCGGACATTTCCAGAATCACGTCGTGCCCGGGTGGCGCCTCCTCGCATCCGACGCCCGCCAGAAAAGCAACCGATATCATTACAACAACAACTCCAACCAGATTACGTAAAATGCTCATGGACCGGCCCTTTCCCACATCAGGCGACAGGTGACACTGACATCAGTGGCATTGTACCACAATTTTGGACAACGGCATTGAGTGAAATGGCGGATTTTCGGGGAAGATGTTGGCGGCCGGCTTTTGAGGGCTAGCGCTTGGAGAACTGGAAGGACTTGCGGGCGCCGGCCTTGCCGTATTTCTTGCGCTCGACGATACGGGCGTCGCGGGTGAGGAATCCCGCCTTCTTGAGCGACGCGCGCCGCTCGGGATCGGCCACGCAGAGCACCTTGGCAATGCCGAACTTGATGGCGTCGGCCTGCGCCGAGGATCCTCCGCCGTGGACGTTGACGAGAAAATCGTACTGACCGTCCGCCTCGACCAGCTCCAGCGGCTGACGCATGATCATCCGCGAGATGATGCGGGGAAAGTAGACTTCCTCCGTCCGGCGGTTGACGACAATGCTCCCTGTCCCGGGAGTCATCCATATTCGCGCCACGGCGCTCTTGCGCTTGCCGGTGGCATACCAACGCTGTTCGGTGCTATCGGTCATCGACCCGTACCTCTTCGTTCTATAGATCCAGTTTCTCGGCCTTCTGCGCCACGTAACCATGCTCCGGGCAAGGGCCTGCATGTATCTTGAGCTTGTTCAACATCACTCTACCCAGCTTTGTCTTGGGCAGCATACCCTTGACCGCAAGCTTCATCAGATCGCCCGGCTTCCGCTCCAGTATTTCACGCGCGCTTGTGGAGACAAGACCGCCCATCCAGCCGGTGTGGTGATGGTACATTTTGCCGTCGAGCTTGTTTCCGGTCAACTCCACCTTGGCCGCATTGACGATCACAACGTAATCACCTGTGTCCACGTGGGGAGTATAGGAAGGCTTGTTCTTGCCCTGAAGGATAATTGCCACCTTGCTGGCGGTTCTGCCCAGCGGCTTCCCTGCTGCGTCGACGATGAACCACCGTGCATCTATTTCGCCCGGCTTGGCACTGTAAGTCCGCATTGTCTGCTCCAACCTGAATTATTCTCGTTACCTGCAGGGCACACGTCATTCCAACGAACGAGCCACCCTCAACAGAGCGCTCCTTATTAGTCTGAAGGCATGGGGCTGTCAAGCGTAGAATCCGTTGTTTTTCAACGGGGTTATAGAGAAGATGCACTCCCTGCATCAGGGCTCACAAGAGCATGAAGTCCTTGGGGGATTCCAGAACCGTAGCGGAAAGCTCGGCGTAGGAGCGGTTCACCTCGTCGTTGAGGGTCGCTCCCTTTGTCATCACTTCCTTCAAGAAATCCTCTATTTGCTTGAATTCGGCCCACTTGGTCACAAAATCGTCATACTTCAATTTCCGGATCAGTCTGCCCTGAAAACGCACCGTCTCCTTGAAATCGGTTTCGCCGAACATCTGCTCGAACTTTTTCAAGTATCGTTTGTAAACATCGAGAAGCCCATCCCTGCTCATACTGGCGTTCCCTCCATTATCACTTTTCCGCCTATAATGACGGCCATCGTATGGTTGACACCGAAATGATAGAGGAAAGCGCGGAAATCTGGAATAGACAAAAGAAGAAGATCCGCCTTTTTTCCGGAAACCAGACTCCCTACCCGGTCCGACATGCCGATTGCCAAAGCGGCGTTCGAGGTGATCCCTTGCCATGCCTCGGCGCAATCGAGCCCCATGCGGGCCACTCCCATGGACGCCATCAGGGGAAGATTCTCCGACCGGGAACTGCCCGGGTTATTGTCGGTAGCCAGGGCCACCGGCACACCGGCGTCCGCGAATCGGCGACCGTCGGGGAAGCTGTCACGCAACGAGAACGCGGCGCCCGGAAGCAGGTTGGCCACGATTCCCCCGCGGGCCATTGCCTCGACATCCTCATCGGACACAACCTCCAGATGATCCGCGCTCAGGCCTCCGAGTTCGGCCAGAAGCCCGGGCCCCCCCTGGTCGGTGAACTGGCCGGCGTGGATCTTCGGAGCCATCCCATGATTCGAGGCGACAACCAGGATGGCCCTGGCCTCGTCCGCAGTAAAGGCGCCCTCGTCCAGGAAGACGTCGCACGCAACGGCGAGCTTCTCCCCTGCTATTTGCGGGATCATTTCCCGGACAACGAGATCGACATACTCGTCGCGCCTGTCCCTGAACTCCCGTGGCACCACGTGGGCTCCGAGAAACGTGGGAACAAGTCGAATGGGCTGTTCCCGATCGAGGCGTTTTACCGCGGTCAGGATCTTGATCTCGGCATCCAGGGCAAGCCCGTACCCGCTCTTGATTTCCATGGTGGTGACACCGAAACGCAGTGCGCACGCCAGCCTGGGCAACGCCAGGCTGACCAGATCCTCCAGTGAAGCGTCCCGGGTCGCGCGAACAGTCGAGTGTATTCCTCCTCCGGCCGCGAGAATATCCAGGTACGACTCTCCACGCATACGCATTCCGAACTCCAGGTGACGGCTGCCGGCGAAGACCGTGTGGGTATGCGGATCGACCAGGCCGGGGGCAACGACACACCCGCGGGCGTCGATTGTTTTCCGCGCACGGTACGAGTCGAGTATCTTTTCGGAGGAACCCACATCCACAATGTCCGTGCCGTGAATCGCCAGCGCACCGTCCGGGATCACCCCGATCCTGGCAGCCTCGAGATCGTCGTCGCCCACGGCCGCGAGGCGCGGATCCATCGTCAAGAGCTGGCTCGCGCCGTGGACAATCAGATCTATTTCGGTCATGGCTCGTCTCCCTTGTGTGGTGCGCGAAGGGTCCGTGGATTGGCTACCGTTGAATTACTGCGTACCATTTTCAGTCGATCCATAGAGGATTTGCTGTTTTGCAAATGGAGACAAGTAGAAAGGAGTTGGTCATTTACTTTTTAGGAACTATTGACTAGAACGTATTGTTTTTCAATATTGGTCGAAATTTCATTTCGGAGTTCTTCAACATCATTAGATTTGAAAACTTCGTATAACCTCACTGGAGGACTATAATGATACGCAGGTTGCCTATTGCGGCGCTTGTCATCGCCATCGTGTTCGTCGCTCAGGTGGCAGACGCTCAGTACAAAGCTCGTCCGGTCATTTCTTCCCTGTCTCCGGCCTCCGGATCTCCGGGAACCGTGGTGACCATCAACGGACAACATTTCGGGCCGGAATACTCCGTGGAGTATAACGGCGTCGCACTTAAACCCAAGAGCGTAAGCGCAACGAAGATCGTTGTTAAACTTCCGCCAAACGCAGTCCAGGGACGATTCACCCTTCGGGGACCGACTCACCAGGTCACAAGCCCGCAGGTTTTCTGGGTGGTACAGGCAAAGAGCGCGCCGGTCATCACCTTGATCACGCCCTCGTCGGGACCTCCCGGTTCGGTCATCACCATCACCGGCAACAATTTCTCGAACAAGGGTCACGAGAACACGGTGACAATCTCGGGCGTGCCGGTGGCCGTCCGTTCGGCTTCGACCACCCGGATAACGGGTGTCATTCCCACTTCGGGCAGAACCGGTAACATTACCGTCCAGGTCTACAACGCGGGACAGGCGACATCGCCCCAGTCGTTCACCGTCCTCGCCCAGCTTGCCATCACTGCGTTCAAGCCGACCATGGGCCCTCCGGGCACACACGTGGAGTTAACGGGCTCGGGCTTCTCGGCTAAAAAGAAAAACAACACGGTCAAGATTGGTGATCAAAAATGCAAGATCATCAAAGTTTCCTCAAACAAGATGACCGTGGCTCTTCCCAAAAAGAACGTCGAGTCCGGGCGATTCAACATCACCGTAAAGGGGTTGGGCACCTACGAGCACCCGACGGTCTTCCCTGTTGCTTATCCTCCGGACATTTCAACTTTCTCTCCCGCAGCGGGCAATATCAACACCGAAGTCGTAATAAAAGGTACGCATTTCGGCATCAACCCTGCGGGGATTCAGGTTCTTCTGACTGGACGCGCATGTCGTGTCTCTTCCGCCAACGAAAACGAGATCCGGGTGCGTGTGCCTCAGGGATCGGTCTCCGGCAAGTTCAAGGTCATCGTGGCCAAAATGGGCACGGTTGAGAGCGACAAGATTTTCGAGGTGTGGGCTCCTCTTTCGGTCACGCGCATGGATCCGGTATTTGGAATGCCCGGCACAACGGTCAAGATTTACGGCAGCGGTTTCAGGGCCAGGGCCGGCGATCACTCGCTCTTCCTGTCGGAAAGTAAAATAAAAATAGAAAAGATCGAGGCCGGGGCGCTTATATTCAAGATCCCCACCAAGGTAGTCGACGGTCCAATCTCGTTCAGGCTTGAAGTGAAAGATCGCGGCGCCACACTGATCCCCATGCGGTTCACGGTCATGCACTCGCCCGAGATCACGGATTTCTCTCCCAAGCGCGGCCCGGTGGGAACCGCTGTGGCCATTAACGGAAGCTACTTCGGCACCAGGCCGAACCACGTTCGCATCCTTCTGGGCGGACAGATCATACCCGCGACATCGGTCACGCCAAATCAGATCATGCTGACGATTCCGCCGGGCGCTGCGTCGGACCAGTTCGAAATCAAGACAATGCGACGCGGCGACGCCAAGTCCAAAAAAACGTTTGAGGTATTCGTGCCCGTGCGCGTGACAAGTTTCCTGCCGTCCATGGGCTACGGCGGACAGACCGTTCACCTGTTCGGCTCGGGGTTCGGCATGACCAAAAAGCAAAACACGGTCACCCTGAACGGCGTCAAGCTCAAGGTCATCGACGCCTCCCCATCGCGCCTGAAGGTAAAACTCGCCAAGAAGGTCGCCACCGGTGGTTTCAAGGTCGAGGTCCCCGGTCGCGGCTCCTCGGAGACCATGCAGAAGTTCAAAGTGGTCAACCAGATCCGGGTCAAGTCTTTTGATCCTTCCAAAGGTATTCCAGGAACCTACGTGATCATCAAGGGCCAGGGTTTCGAGAACAGCGGTCTTCGCGGTTACATCGGCAAGACGCCCATCGGCGTGAGGATTGACTCCCCCAACAAGGTCACCATCGCGATACCGCCCGGAGCCGACTCCGGCAAGTTCCTGTTCACGGCGCCCGGCGCAGGCCGCTCCGAAGCCGCCTCCAAGTTCAAGGTTCTGATACCTCTCGAAGTCAAGGGTTTCCAGCCGGCTTACGGACCGGTGGGAACAAAGGTGTCCCTGTACGGTTCCGGTTTCGATCTTCGTCCAAACAAGACCAAGGTGACATACGGCAGGCAGGTCCTCAAGATCGAGAACGGTTCTTCGGACACCATGCTCGTCGTGACCATTCCCAGGAACAGTGACGACAACTCGTTCAAGGTCAAGGTGCGCGGAAGGGGAGCCACCGAAAGCGAGAACATCTTCTCGGTCGTCAAACCGGTCGCCGTTCCCACCAAGACAGCACCCGCTCCGACTCCAGCACCGGTCGTGGCCACCGCGCCGGTTACTGCTCCTGCGACCGCACCGCCCTATACCGCGCCGGCTACCGCTCCCGCCACTGCTCCTGCAACCGCACCACCTTATGCCGCGCCTGCTACCGCTCCTGCGGCAAAACCGGCAGCCACGCCTGTATCCATGGACGAGATGATGGGCATCTCGAAGGTGCAGGCCAAGATTACCTCTTTCGATCCCGGCGAGGGTCCGGTTGGCGAGCTCATCATGATCGAGGGAAAGGGATTCGGCGAGAACATGGACGCGGTCAAGGCCTGGATCGGCAATGTCCCGGCGCCCGTCCTCGGCGTGCTCGACGACATGGTACAGATCGAAGTTCCCATGGGCGTCCGTCGCGGCGCAATCAAGATCAAGGTGGGAGCCAACCCGATCACCAAGTCCAAGAAGCTGTTCGTTGTAAAGGAATAGCTGACGCTCTTCAGCCTTGATTCCGATCACGCTATGGCGCAGATTGCCAACCAAGCGCCGAGCCCTACCAGACACGCGGCCCACGCCAGGACCCTGAGTCCCGTCGATCTTGCATTTCCACGCGGGGCGACACACAGCGCGGCAGCGCCGCCTATCCAGAGGATGAGACCGCCAAAGAGAATGATGGACGCGATGGGTGACGGATCCCGTGGTCGCGCTATACGACTCGTTTCCCGGCTCCCTTCCGGATGGGATTCCAGCGCCTGCAAACTCACGATGGCTCGCTCCGCCCGCTCGAGAACATCCTTGTTGGGTTGAACCACGTGTCGCGTCGACAAGACCGAACGTCGGATGGATTCCCATATGGTCACGGCATCCGCGATATCACCACGCATCTGTGCCGCCTTGGCCTTCATGGTCAGGCGATCGAGCGCGCGCTCAGGGTAAGGGCTGCCGGGGAAATACGACCTCGCGGTGTCTTCGAAAGAGGCGACGGCCAGTTTCGATTCCCCTTCCCTGTCCAGGCGGCGGGCTGTCTCGAAGTTGTTTCTTCCGTCCAGGTATACCCGCGCGGTGAATATCGCGATGAACGCTGCCAGGCCGAGAAGCACTCCGCCGGCGATATTGAGGGGATGCCAGACTGTCGACGAGGGCACTAGACGAAATCCCGTCGCGCGAGCAACGCTATCGAGAATACCAGGAAGGCGCCTGTGTAGATCAACCCGTACCCGATCGTCGACGCCAGATAACCCGTGGAGACAAACTGATCATGCACCGTCGCCCATGACTCCTCCACCATCTTCCCGCCCGGGTAGAACAGATAGAAGTTTGGAAGAACGGCGGTGACTCCGTCGAGGATGGGTCCGAGCCATTCCAGGGATTTCGTCTTTGCAAGCTCGGTGATCAGGTCGGCGTTGCGACCGGCCGTAAAAATGCCGAGGCAAAAAATGCCGCTGAGAAATGGGCTGGAGAACGACGTGAAGAAGAGCGCAAGCGAGATGACGAGGAGCACCTCCATGAAGATCAGCACGATAGCCCACAGGAGTCCCGAGGTCAGTTCGCCTCCCATGGGGAGGAGCACCGCGAGAAACACGGCGACCATGAGCATGATCTGAACCGCCATGGTGGCCGCCAGACCGAAGAACTTTCCCAGCAGATAAGTCGCACGGGAGACCGGTTTGGACAGGACCGTGTAGATCGTGCGCTTCTCGATCTCCTTGTGCAACAGGGTGATGCCCAGGAAGATGGCGATGAGCACGGAGAAGAAGGATATCCCCGCAAGCCCCACATCAAGGGTGCAACGGATCTGCTGGTTGAAAGAGAGCTGGCCCAATACCACGCTGAAAAGGATGAGAAGCACCGCAAAGAAGAGAAACCCGTACAGAATGCGATCACGGATAGCCTCACGAAAAGTGTTCCTTGCAATGGCGAGCATCTGCTTCATGGATACCGTCTCTTTTTGAGTTCAAGTCACGCCTGAAAGTAACTATACTCTTGTCAAATTGCAATTCGCCCGGCGGTCGGGCGAAAAGAACCTGGAGGCATCATGGGCGTTGCTGCTTTGGTCTTTGGAATTCTCGGTATTGTAACCTGCTGGGTTCCGTTCGTCGGCATCCTGCTCGGATTGATTGGCCTGATCCTGGGAATCATGTCCATGATGAAGAAATCGGGCAACAAGGCGTTCGGACTCATCGGGATCGTTGTCGGGGGCATCGGCATGATCATCTGCGTGGTCATCACCATTCTGGCGTTTGTTATAGGCGATGCAGCAATGGACTTCTGGGACGACGACCAGATGGAAAACAGCCCGGCGGAATCGATCCCGTTCAATCCGTAGGCGATTCCGTGTAATCGCCCTGATTTGTTCTTGTCGTTTTGCCATTTATGGTGACGTTTTGCCTCATCCGTGACAAAATGTCATCAAGATGATGAACCACCCTCCCCTTCGTTGCTGTAAATACCCGAAATTTATGGCGCAACGATTGTGGCTCACCTCTTGCTCCGACTCTCTTCCAGCAAGGAGATCTAGATGCCGAGTGAACAACCGACCATGGTGATAGTGGACGATGACAAAAACAACGTGCTCGCTCTCGAAAAGGTGTTCGACAGGGAGGGGGCCCGCGTTTTCACCGCCCTGAGCGGCCAGGAGGCCCTGGACCTCTGTCGCAACCACTCGGTCGACGTGGTGCTGACGGACCTGATGATGCCGGGCATGGACGGCAATGAGCTCCTCGAGACGCTCAAGACCATCTCGCCGGACAGCGAAGTGGTACTCATGACCGCTTACGGCACGGTCGAGAACGCGGTTGCCGCCATGAAAAGAGGGGCCTACGATTTCGTGGAGAAACCGGTCAAGCGCCAGGCCATTGTCAAGACGGTCAGGAAGGCCATCGAAAAGCACTCCCTGGTGGTGGAGAACAAGACCCTCAAGAAACGCCTGATGAAGTTCGAAAAGCGCTCGATAATCGGAAACGCGCCGTCCTTTCGCAAGTGCATGGAGACAGCCATCCAGGCGGCGCCATCCGTGGCCACCATCCTGGTGCTCGGGGAATCCGGCACGGGCAAGGAGTTGGTCGCGCGCGCGATTCACGAGAACTCCACCAGGTCCCAGGCCTCCTTCGTGGCGGTGAACTGCGCGGCCATACCTGAAACCATCATGGAGGCGGAACTGTTTGGATACGAACGAGGCGCCTTCACTGGAGCCATCCAGAGGCGTGACGGGCGCTTCAAGATGGCCGACCGGGGCACGATCTTTCTGGACGAGATTGGAGAGATGAGCCAGGCGGCACAGGTCAAGCTACTGCGGGTGTTGCAAGAAGGTGAGTTCGAGTCCCTCGGAGGCAAGACGATACAATCCGATGTACGAGTGGTGACGGCGACCAACCGAGATCTTGAAGATGACGTCAAGCGCGGGGTGTTTCGCGAGGATCTCTATTACAGATTGAATGTCATTGTGGTGAACCTCCCCCCCCTGCGCCAACGACTTGAGGACATCCCTCTACTGGCCGACCATTTTCTGTCGATGTACACGGCGCGCAACAACAAGCAGATCGAGGGGATCTCTCCGGATGCTCTGGATCTGATGACCAGCTACTACTGGCCCGGCAACGTGCGCGAACTGGAGAATGTGATCGAGCGGGCAGTGGTCCTGAGCCGCAACAGCATCATCGAAATAAACGATTTGCCCTCGCGCATCAGCGATGAAGAGCGATACCAGGGTCAGATCACCGTCTCCATCGGAACTCCCCTGGAAGAAATGGAGCGAAGGATGATCAGGGAGACCCTGCGCCATACCAAGGGAGACAAAAAACTGGCTGCGCGCCTCCTGGGGATCGCCACCCGCACAATCTACCGCAAGCTGGAATCATTATAACTTCGAAACTTATTTGTCATTGAGTCACCCCCGGACAGCGCCGTTTGACAATTTGTCCGTTCGGGATCTTCCCGGCGAAACGGCTCGCTCTAACTACTTGTTTTTGCACAATAAAACGCATGGGCGGTTTAGGCATGATGTTTGCTTTTAAAAGGGGTTGGATAGAGAAGGGAGTAGCGACTTGCGAAATATTCGGTATATAGCCCTCGCATTGGGTGCGCTTTCGATGGTCATGGCCCCGGCATTGGTGACGGCGAACGAACCGCCTGCCCCACAGAAAACCAGACCAACCGGAAATGATGACGATAAGCCCGACAAGGTGAAGCCCGCCCCCCGGCTGTTGCGTAGTAGTCTCAAGGACAAGGGAAAAACCGGCGCGCAGGGGAAGGCCACGGCTACACCCCGTGGCGGCAAGAAGGTCGGGCAAGGCAAGGGTGGACAGATGAGCGGCGGCGCGGGCGGCGGCGCGGGCGACGGCGCGGGCGGCAACGCCGGCGGGGGCAAGAAGAACCAGGACGGATCCGGCACCTTCGGCGCCGGCGGAGATGAGGGCGGGCCCTGGACCGGGGTCAAGGACGCCGACAAGATGGGGCTCGGTATCGAGTATAGGAAACCCAAGCGTGGAACCAGATTCTCGTTCAACCTGGTCGATGCCGAACTCATCGAATTGATAAAGATCATCGGAAACATCACGGGAAAGAGCTTCATTCTGGGTGGCAAGGTGCCCAACGTAAAGGCCACCATTTACGCCCCCACCAAAATCACCGCCACGGAGGCCTACCACGCCTTCTTGAGTGTATTGCAGGTTAACGGCCTGACCGTTGTTCCGGCCGGTCGTTATCTCAAGATCCAGACCGTGGGAGGGGCGACCTCTCAAAACACGCCGATCATCGCCAGAGGAGCGGTACCGCGAAGAGACCAGTTCATCACGCGCCTTCACCAGCTCGAACACGTGTCCAGCGAGGAGATCGCGGCGCTGCTCGACAGGTTCAAGTCTCCAGACGGAGACATCACCGTTTACACCCCGACCAACATGCTCATCATTACCGATTACGGAACATCGATAAGGCGGCTGGTCAAGCTCATCAAGCTGCTCGACGTGCCCGGCATCGGCGAGAAAATCTGGATCGAGCCGGTCAACTACGCCTCGGCACAGGAGTTGGCGGATCGGATCATAGAGATCTTCGACATCGCCGCAGGCACCACCTCCAAAACCAAGCGGGAGCCCAACAGGAAAGCCGACAAGCGTTCCAAGAAAAAAAAGCGGTCCGCAGCCAAAGCCAAAACCCGCGAAACCAGTGCGTCTGTCTACGGCGCCCAAACCGACGGCATGAAGGTCTCCAAGATTCTAGCGGACGAGCGCACGAACTCCCTCATCATCGTGGCGTCCGAGAACTCGTATCTTCGCATCCTGGAGCTGGTCAAGATCCTGGACGTTCCCATCGCCGGAGAGGGAACCATCCACGTCCACAAGCTGCAGCACGCGGACGCCGAGGAGATCTCCAAGACCCTGAACAACCTGTCCAAACGGGGCGGTCGCTCGACGACGGGCAAAAAAAGCAAGTCATCCAAATCGGGAGGAGAGTCCGCATCGCTCTTCGAAGGAGACATGCAGATCTCCGCCGACCAGGCGACAAACTCCCTGGTCATCGTTTCCTCCCTGCGCGACTACATGAGCCTCAAGGCCGTCATCGATGCCCTCGATACCATGCAGCGACAGGTGTTCGTCGAGGCGGTCATCATGGAGGTGAGCCTGGACAAGAACCGCGACCTCGGCATCGGCGTCCACGGGGGAAACATTATCGGGTCCGGCGATGATCAATCACTGGTCTACGGATCTTCACAGCCCGGCCAGGACTCCAATTCGTTCACGCAGGTCTTCAGCGTGCCCATGCTCAGCGGTCTGGCAGCGGGCTTGAGCGGTCCGGAACTTGAGGGATCCGAAGACCTGATCGGCATGTCCATCCCGGCGTTCGGCGTGGCCCTGCACGCGCTCCAGACCAATTCCGATGTAAACGTGCTGTCCACTCCCAACATCCTCGCCACCGACAACGTCGAGGCTACCATCCAGGTGGGCGAGAACGTCCCTATCCAGCAGGGGTTCAACGGCTCGTCAATGCTGAGCGGCATGGCGGGCAGAGCCGGTAGCGAAGGTAGCACCGCCAACCTGGGTGCTCTGGGTGGTATGCTCGGCGGATACGGTGGGATGATGGGCGGCATGATGGGCGGCATCGGCCGCCAGAACGTGGGAATAACGCTCAAGGTCACCCCTCAGATCAACGACGACAATCAGGTCAGGCTTGAAATTGATCTCGAGATCAGCGAGGTCAAATCCATCGATCCGGTCACCGGACCGACCATTTCCCAGCAGAGCGCAACAACCACGTCGGTTGTGGCGGACCAGCAGACCATCGTCATAGGCGGTCTCATCACAGACAACCAGGTGGAAACCACAACCAAGGTCCCGGTGCTCGGAGACATCCCGCTCCTGGGAATGCTGTTTCGGCGCAAGAGCAGCCTTACCAAAAAACGGAACCTGCTCATTTTCCTCACCCCGTATATCATCCGATCCTCCGATGATTTCAAGGAGATCTTCGCCCGCAAGATGGCGGAACGACGCGAGTTCATCGAGCGCTACACAGCGTTCGAATACCACCGCTACGATCCACACCTGGACTGGTCCCGAACCAACGGCGCCATCGCGGTCATGAACAGAATACTCTCGCAGGAGGAGGAGGACGAACGCCTCCGCCTGATGACTGCAATCGAGGAGGACGACGATCATTCTCCAAAGGAGCCCATCGAGCTTCCTCCCGGCACCCGCCTGAGCTCAGACGGCAGAACGACGGTCATATCCAGCGAACCAAGATCCACCATGGACCGGCCCACCCAGCTGGGCACTCCGATCATGACGCTCCCGGCGTCCGGAGAAGATCGTTGAGCACATCGAGGGACACTTTCATCGGTGAGATGCTCGTCGAGAACGGCGCAATATCACCTGCGCAACTGGAAGAAGCCCAGAGCGCTCTTGCGCAGAAGGAAGGGTCGCTGGTGGACTGGCTTGTATCGTCGGAAAAAATCGAGATCAAGCGACTGTGGTCGACGGTGGCCGACGAGATGGACCTGGAGTTTCTTGAAGCCATCAAGGGCGACGACGTGGAGACTCACCTCATAGCGGATCTCCCCATCGTCTTCGCGAAATCCAACAACGTGCTTCCGATCTCGGAGACGAGCCGGGGCGTTCGCGTCGCCTGCGGAAACCCGTTCGATCTCGGGGCTCTCGACGCGGTGCAGGCCATCCTCGGGCGCCCTGTGGTACCGGTGATCGTTCCGGCGGAAGCGATTCTGGAGGCGATCAACACTGTCTACGAACGCTCGGACGCATCCCTGGATGAAAGCGCCGTGAAGGAGGAGGAGGAGCTGACCGACCTCATCGACGCGCAGGACGAGGCGCCGATCATCCGATGGGTCAATCAGCTCTTCTTCGAGGCGGTCAAGAGGCGCGCAAGCGATATCCATATCGAGCCCCTCGAACGTGACGTGGGCGTCAGGTACAGGGTCGACGGTGTGCTGCACGAAGCCAAGAGCGTGAGGAAGGCCTTCTTGCCGTCGATAATCTCCAGGGTGAAGATCCTGGCCAAGCTCAACATCGCCGAGAAGAGACTGCCCCAGGACGGACGGATCGGGCTCAAGATTGCCGGCAAGAGCATCGACGTGCGTGTCTCCACAATCCCGACCAGCCAGGGTGAACGAGTCGTGATGCGTCTTCTGGACAAGGAAGCCGTTCTCCACGACGTCTCGGACCTGGGATTCTGGGCCGATCACTACCACCTGTTCCACAGGTTGATCCGGCGACCTCACGGGATCATCCTTGTCACGGGACCCACCGGATCCGGCAAGACCACAACTCTCTACGCCGGACTGTCCCAGATCAACACCCCGGACAAGAACATCCTCACGGTGGAAGATCCGGTGGAGTACGATATCGAGGGTATCGGGCAGGTCCACGTGAACCCCAAGATCGACCTGACGTTCTCCAGCGGGCTGCGCGCATTCCTCCGGCAGGATCCGGACGTGATCCTGGTGGGCGAGATCCGGGATCGGGAGACCTCGGAAATCGCTATTCAGTCCTCCCTCACGGGCCACCTGGTCCTCTCGACCATCCACACCAACGACGCCGCGGGCGCGTTGACGCGGCTGGTAGAAATGGACATCGAACCCTTCCTGGTGGCGTCCTCGCTCATCGGAATCCAGGCCCAGCGGCTGGTTCGAGTGTTGTGCCCGACCTGTAGAGAGCTTTACGAGCCTTCCAGGGAACAACTGGAGGAACTGGGCGTCGATCCCGACAACCCATACGCCAGGCGGTCGGCGCCCAAATCTCCGATCTACCAGGCGGCCTCGGCCATGGTCCCGGCCATCGTCCCCCTCGACTCGAAGAGAACGATGATCTACCGGGCGGTCGGCTGCGACGAGTGCCTCGGAACAGGCTATATCGGGCGTACGGGGCTGTACGAGATCATCATGATCACCGACGAAATTCGCGCCAACGTCCTCAAGAACGCGGACTCAAACACCATCAAGCGCCTGGCCAGATCAGAGGGAATGGTGAACCTGCGCGAGGACGGCGCGAGGAAGGTTATGGCTGGAAATACAACGATAGAAGAAGTCATGCGCGTCACCCACGAGGACGTGAAATGAGAACGGAGTAACCGGAAGTGCCCCTTTACCAATACCAGGGAATCCGAAAGGACAACGGAAAGAACGTCAAGGGTTCCAAGGACGCCGACAGCGAGAAGATGCTGCGCGCGATCCTCAAGCGTGAAGGGATCATGATCGTCAAGATCGTCGAGAAGGGGCATAAGGGGGAACGCAAAGAGGTAGACTTCAAGAAGATGCTGTTCGGCCGGGTCAAGAGGTTTGACATCGCCATGGCCACGCGACAGCTCGCCACCCTTACTCGCTCGGGGATTTCCCTGGTGGAATCTCTGACCGCCGTGATCGATCAAAGCGAAAAGGCGGATCTCAAGACGGCCCTGATCGACGTGCGCGATCAGGTGAACCAGGGAATGAGCCTGTCCGATGCATTCGGAAGACACCCCAAGTACTTTGACAATCTTTTTTGCAACATGGTGAACGCGGGTGAACAATCGGGCACTCTGGAGCAGGTTCTCGGCCGGCTCTCGGACTTCATCGAGGCCCAGAACAAGCTCCGCTCCAAGGTGTTCTCGGCCATGGCCTACCCCGCCGTGATGGCCGCCATGGGACTCGTCGTTATCAGCATCCTGATGGTCGTCGTCGTGCCCAAAGTGACCTCCATCTTCGAAAACTTCGGTCGCGAGCTGCCGATTTACACGAGGGCGCTGATCTGGGCGAGCGATTTCATGCGCGACTTCTGGTGGTTGCTCCTGGCGGTCTTCATTCTTTGCATCGTCTCGTTCAAAAAATGGAAGAACACCGAAAAGGGCCGGTACAAGTGGGACGGTTTCATCCTGTGGGCTCCAATCTTCGGAGGCCTGGCCATGATGGTCGCCATCTCCAGGTTCACCAAAACGCTGGCCACGCTGCTCTCGTCAGGGGTGCCGCTGCTCACTGCAATGGACATCACCAAGGGCGTGCTCGGCAACACTGTTCTCGAACAGGTAATCGTGGAGGCTAGTTCCTCGATCCGCGAAGGCGAGAGCATCGCCGAGCCCCTCAAAACTTCCGGTCGTTTCCCGCCCATCGTCACACACATGATCGCCGTGGGCGAGCGGTCCGGCCAGCTGGAGAGCATGCTCGAGAACGTGGCCGATGCATACGACGCTCAGGTCGATACCAAGATCGCAACCCTGACATCGCTCCTCGAACCGTTGATGATCGTGCTCATGGGCGCGGGCGCCGGCGGAATAGCTGCGGCGATTCTCATGCCGCTGATACAGATGAACGAGTTTGTTCAATGAGTGAACGAGGTTCCATGGTTCTGGGTGAAAAAAGGCGACGACACCCCCTGGGGAAAGTCGGCCGCCGAATTCGCTGGATCGTTATCGCCCTTGCGGTCGCGGGATGCGTGAGCTGGTCCCTGGGGTCTGTAGACGAGAAAACCCGAATAAGACAGGCGCTGGTCGACATCTCGCGGATCAGTCACGCAACGCGTCTCTTTCGGGCCGATTTCGGCCGATGCCCCACCGGTGTCGAGGAGCTGACAGATCCGCCCGAGGGAACCTCGTACATGAACATGATAAAAGATCCGTGGGGGAGGTCATACCGACTGACCTGCCCCGCGCGCCTCGATCCGGGCGGCGTGGATGTAGTTTCGGGCGGCCCTGATGGTGAGACAACTGGAGATGACAACATTTCGAGCCTTTGAATTTGGCTGCAAGACAGGAGGATGAACACATGCAACGCCGGAACGACAAATTTTTGCGACGCACAGCGGCTTCGGTAGCCCAGAGAGGTATGACTCTCATCGAGATCATGATCGTCATTATCATCATGGCGATGATCGCGACGGGCGTCTCCCTGGCCGTCATGAAGCAACTCGACAAATCGAGGATAAAGGACGCACGAATGGGCGCGTGCACCATGCGTTCGGCGGTGCAGCTCTACATGGCGGACCACCCCCGCCAGTGCCCGAGTCTCGATGACCTGATGGACGGGTACCTCGACTCCAAGAAGCGCGTCCAGGATCCCTGGAACCAGGATTACACCATCGAGTGCGAAGGTGACGAGCCCGACGTCTACTCCGCCGGACCCGACGGAGAAGGCGGCAAGCCCATTCGCTGCGAGAAAGGCGAGGACGAATAGTAGAAGGTCATGAGAAGAGTCGAGCCACAACACGGATTCACGCTGATCGAGATAATCGTCGTGATCGTCATCATCGCGGTGGCGATGACAGGGGTGGCGCTCGCCCTGGGCAACAGCGCTCGTACGAGCTTGCGGTCATCGACATGGACCCTCGTCGCCGCGTCACGCTATGCGTACTCCCGCGCCGTGACGCAGGGCGTGACAGTCAGGATCGTCCTGGACTTCGACAAGCGAACCATCCAGTTGCAGGAAACCGACGGGCGCGTGGTGCTCAACAGGGAGGACGAGACCGGAACAGGCCTTCAACGTGAAGGGGTCGATGACCCCAACGATCCCGACGCCGAGGCCGCCGAGGAGTCCGGGGAAGCCCCACCCGCCACCGTCGGCCAGGGCATGGACTCCACGGGTGGTGGAATCTTCGGCATGGGACTCGACTCGAGTAACTCATTGGATCCCATGGGCGACATGATGTCCGGGGTGGGGATGGGTCACCTGACTGATCCATTCCTCGCTTCCATGCAGGGCGCGGAGGGGGTCGGATTGTCCCGAGGGAACCCCAACGGCTACCGTGGACCCAAATTCGCCGCCCTCGAGGGAAAGCGCGGCAAACCCAGAACACTGGCGGGTGATACCATCTTCCAGCGGGTCTACACCCCCCACGAACCTTCTCCCCGGGAGGAAGGCAGAGCATACGTCTACTTTTTCCCCGGCGGAATTACCGAGCACACCATCATCCAGCTCTCGGACAACAATGAGGACGACCCGATGGTCTTCTCGGTAGAGATCCACCCCCTCAACGGCCGTGCCGTGGTCCACAGCTTTGAGTTCGAACCCGAAGAAGAGCTGGACGACCTGCAGGAGGCCGACGAATGACCCGACGCACCTCAACGAATATCATGCGCCCTGAAGGGTTCACCATCATCGAGGTGATGGTCGCCATCCTGCTTCTGTCCGTGTCGATCGTCTCTATCTTTGGAGCGCAGTTCGCGGCGGTGGCAACGGTGGAGTTTTCCCGCAACGTCACACAGGCCGCCCAGCTGGCCAGGTGCAGGATGAGCGAGATCGAACTCGAGTTCCTGATGAACGACGGCTTCGAGGAGGGCGACGTCAACGAGTCCGGAGACTGCTGTGAGCTGCTCGACGGTGAGAAGAGCCAGGCGGAGTACACATGCCGATGGGAGATAAAGACAATCGAGATGCCGGACATCTCCCAGATGATGACCGGCGACGGTGATGGGGGCGTGTTCGACGACATGTCCGGCGGCATGATGGGCGACATGATGGGCGATTCCACCGGGGACGA
Organism: Deltaproteobacteria bacterium; assembly: GCA_030621515.1. Classification (GTDB taxonomy): domain Bacteria; phylum Myxococcota_A; class Polyangia; order JAAYKL01; family JAAYKL01; genus JAUVAN01. The sequence goes on from JAUXHN010000010.1 coordinate 34,114, forward strand.
TCTCGGGGACATGGGAATGGGGATGATCGGCCCGTTCCTTCCCATCATCACCGAGCTGCTCCAGCAGGCTATTCGCCGGGTGACTGTTGTTGTGGAGTGGAAGCAGGGTTCCAGGCAAAAGGAGCTGGAAATCGTTCAGTACGTCGTTCATCCCACTCAGGGTCCGCTCCAGCTCATGCAGCAGGTAAACGCAATGGATCAGATGAGCGAAATGGGCGCCTTCGGAGAGATGCCGACATCGGAAAGAGGGGAAAAACGGTGAGCGCCACAGCCCCAAAACTCGGCCGGGCCGGTTTTACACTCATCGAGGTGATGGTCTCCATCACCGTGCTGGCCATGATCGCCCTGAGCATATGGGCGGCGACCAGCCAGACCACGCGCACACGAACCATCGTCGAGGATTCCCACGACAGGCTGCATCAGGTGAGAGTCGCCTTCGACATGATCTCCAGGGACTTCACATCGGCGTTTCTTTCTCTGCATCGCGCCCACCTGGAGCCCACCCACGACACTGTCTTCATCGCCGAAGATCACGGTGGTGAGGATCGCGTCGATTTCGCCGCGTTTACCCATCAGAGAAGGTACTTCGACGTCAACGAATCGGATCAATGCGAGGTAGCCTATTTCATCGCGGACGATCCGGAGATCTCCGGTCAGAAAAACCTGGTTCGCAGGGAATCGCCAATCATGGACCTGGAACCCCTCGAGGGAGGACAACAGCTCATCCTGGTGCGGGATGTGGACGAATTCGATCTGCAATTCTTCGACATGGTGATGAACGAATGGCAGGACGAGTGGGACACGACGGAAGCCACCGGTGAAGCCGGGATCCTGCCTTTCCAGATACGAATCAAGCTGTCGGTGTACAACAGGTTGGGAGACGTGGTCGCCTACGGCACCCAGTTGCCGATACCCATGAGAACGGCCATCCTTCAACAGGGTTTCACCCCCGGCCCCCCGGTACTGGTGACCCATTGAAAACCGCCAGGAACCATAAGAGCCAGCGCGGCATTGCTCTATTGATGGTCCTCATCGCACTGACGATCCTCGGTGCCATGACTGCTGACTTCATGGAGACGAACGAGGTCTATCTCGCCAACACCGTCAACCACAGGGACGCCGTCAAGGCGGAGTATCTCGCACGCTCCGGAGTGAATCTCAGTCGCCTGGCGCTCTCTGTCCAGCCCCTGCTCGGCGGGAGCCTGAACTTTCCCTTCTGGCAATACGCGGACCTCCTGCTGGAGCCGTTTACCGACCCCGAAGGTGAAGCGGGGCTCCTCGGAGACATGGCCGGAATCACCCTGAAGGATGCGGAGGGGCTCGGCATCAAGGACGGTGACTTCTCCGTCCTGATCGTTGACGAGGACAGCAAGATCAATGTCAACGTGGGTGCGGTTGGAAAGAAAAAGGATCGTATCAGGCTGATACAACAACTGGGTATGCTGATGGCCCCTCGGGAATACGACGAGATGTTCGACCGACAGGACGACAGCGCCTCCTTCTTCGAGCGCGAGGAGATCGTGTGCGAGATCCTGGACTGGGCCGACCCGGACGAGGAGCTGTGCGATCAGTCCGGCGGCGAAGACGAAACCTACTACTCTCGACAGGACCCGGAATACGAAAGGAAAAACGCCCCCTACGACAGCCTGGAGGAGCTGCATTTCATCAAGGGGATAGGTGACGACTTCTGGTCCGCGTTTGTAGACCCCGATCCGACGGACCCCGAGAAACGCGTGTTGACCGTCTGGGGCAAGGGCCGGGTCAACGTCAACACCGCGCCGGCGCAGGTGCTCTTTGCGCAGATCTGCATGCTGTCCGCCGATGAATCCGGAATGAGCCCCTGCATGGATATGGGCATGCGCTTCAACCTGCTCCAGATCCTCCAGGGGGTGATAATGATAAGGACCTTCATGCCATTCTCCAAGGTCGGCGACTTCATCAAAGCTGTGGAGAACCCGGAAGAGAGGCTGTTTCTCCCCATCACCGGCTTCCCGGTGGTAAACAAACGCGAGGCGCGTCGGGTGTTGACCACCGAAAGCACAGTCTTCTCGATCTACTCGGAGGGCACGGCCGGAAATACGACCAGGCGGATACACATGGTCGTGGACATGGAGGGGCTGGACATGCTCAATCCGACTCAGTCGGTCGCGGCGTCAGGCGGCAAAGTGCTCTACTGGAGAATGGAGTAGATATGGCTCAGAACGTAATAGGCCTCGATCTCGGAAGCCATACCGTCAAGTTGGTGGTCTTGAAGATGGGGCTGCGTGGAAGCGAGATCGTCAAGTTCGAGACCGAGCCCGTGAAGCTCGACTCGAGTGGCAACTCCTCAGAAAAGGAAGTCCTCGAGGCGGCGAAACGTTTGATCGAAAGGTTGGGAATAACCACCGAAATCATCCACTGCGCCGTTCCCGGAGAGGTTGCAACCATCAGGATCATCAACCTGCCGTCGAGCGCCTCGCGCAGCATCGAACAGGTACTCAAATTCGAACTCGATGAGATCATTCCCTACGACATCGAGGATTCGGTCTTCGATCACGTGGAGATCGAGCGAGCGAACGACGAGATCAAATTACTGTGCGCCGTGGTTCCCACCCAGAAGGTACGACTGTTCCTCGATGGGCTGGCGCCCGCCGGTGTCTATCCGCGAGAGGTGGGTGTCGCTCCCCTGGTTTACAAGGAGGATTCGACCATTGCGACAGCTTGCGGCGACGAGGTCTGCGCTCTGGTGGATATCGGCCACCTGCGAACCAACGTGGCGATTCTCGGGGATCCGGTACACACGACGAGAACAATCCTGCGCGGCGGAAAGGACCTGACCTCCCAGCTTGCAAAGGTGGGAAATGTATCCTTTGAAAAGGCGGAGGAATACAAGGTTCGGGACGGCCTGCACGGAAAGGTTCGCGAGGTCCTCGGCGACGCCCTCAAGCCGCTGATACGAGAGATTCGCCAGACCCTCAAGGGGCATCTGGCGGCGGGCGGAAAGAGGGCGACGAGGGTACTGTTGTGCGGGGGCAGCTCGTTGATCAGCGGCCTCGAGACACTGATGGCCAATGAGCTGGGTATCCCCGTGCAGCGCTACAGCGTACCTCTCGACGGCGTCCTCAAAACCGGAACCGAACCGCCGGCGCATGAAACCGCCGTGCAGGCACACGCTCTTGCTCGAAGGGAAGATCTCCAGCGGGCCAGGAGGTTCAATGTTCGCCGCAATGAGCTGGCCTTCAAGGGCGATTACGAATTCCTGAAGAGGCGAATGGTCTGGGCCGCGACGCTCGTTTTCGCAATATTGGTCGCATGGGGCTTCACCAACTACGTCAAGTACGGCATTCTCGCCGACGAGGCCGATGCGCAAATTGTGTCCTTAAAAGAGCAGACCATGGAGCTCTTCGGCAAGGCCATCACCGACAAGACGACCATTGAAAAGAAGCTCGCATCAAAGGACGAGAGCAAGGCGCCGATGCCGACGTATGACGCCTTCGATATCGTCGTGGAACTCTCTCGCCGGATACCTGTCTCGGTTGTGCACGATGTGGACTTGCTGGACATCAAGCCCAAACGAATAACCATAAAGGCCATGGTCGATTCGGAGATCAAGGCTGAAATCACACCCGGACAGGCGCTGGAGGAAGGACAGTCGGATCCTGCGCAAGAGGTTCCGCAACTGTCTCCGACGGATCTTATCCAACAGAAGCTTTCCGAGTTCACAGAGTGCTTCACAACGATCAGAATAGGCAAGGTGCAGACGGTCAAGGAGCGCAAGAAGTACCAGATGGATATTGAAAGCAAGTGCCCATAGGAGTGTGTTGATGGCTTCGTTGGTTCGAAATCTAGTATCTGGAATGTCGGCCAGGGAAAAGAGACTGGCTCTGGGCATGGTCATCGTCATGGGGATCTTCTCGATCTTTATGGTTGTGTTTTTTGTCGACTCCGCGATCGGTGATCTCGAAGAAGAAAACATGATCCGGGCTCAAACGTTGAAATTCATCTCCATCAAGAAGCCCGAGTATCTGGAGAACAAGCGCCTCGAGGCGTCCGGGCGAACGCTCAGCCGGGTAAAACCCACCCCTCTTCGAACCCTGGTGGATGGTGTGGCAAACAAGATCGACGCCCCCGATCCGGACACCAAGGAACTGTCCGACCAGCACCACGGAAACGAGTGGATAGTTCACGCTGTGGAGGTATCCATTCGAAACATGGGCCTGGAAAAGCTCACCAAGTTCATGGAGGAAGTAGAGGCAAATAGAAGGAAATTTCCCATCGCCATCACCAAGCTGGAGATTCGCAAGAGGAAGCACACTCCGGACTCTTTTGATGTCAAGATGACCATTTCCACATACGAGATCAACCGCGAGGACACCTCAGCGGCCAAGCAGAAGAACGCCAAAACAAATCGAAAGGTGGATCGCTGATGGCCGGATTTAAAAGGACGCGCATCCTCAAGTTCGTCGGATACCCGGCGTTCTTTATTGGTTCCTTCATCCTCTTTCTCCTCTGGACATTTCCCATAGATCGTTTCGAGCCCATCCTCGATGAGCAACTGGAAAAGGCGCTTGGCCGGGAAGTCGAGATCGGGGACCTGTCCATCTCACTGACGGGCAATCTCGTGCTATCCATGATCGAGGTAAGCGTGCCGGAGGCGCCGGAAGAACCCTCCGGAGCGGACGATGATGACGACGAATGGGACGACGACGAGAGCGATGGCGAGAGCAAGAACGATAGGAAGGACGACTCCTCCAAGAAGAAGAAAAAACCGGTTCTCAAATACCTGATCGAGGAGATGGTGATCGACATAGGCTTTATCGGCCTCGCCTTCGGTCAACTGGACATCGAATTGGATATGGACTTCCTTGGCGGGGATCTGGAGATCTCATTCGAGGGTGCGCTTCCGTCGGGCGGGGACTCTGCAGCCAACGCCGCGAAACGAGCCGACAAGAGAAGAAAGGCCCAGGCCAAGAAACGTCGCCAGGCCAGACGGCCTGTCGGCGCTCGCAGTGAAACGGATGAAGAGGGCGAAAACATCGAACAGAGCGAAGAAGAGGACGAGGATGAGGACAACCAGGCACTCTCCTTTTCGCTCGTAGCTACCGGGCTCAATCTTCGCAAACTCCACGATCTGCGAAACAAGTCCCCCCTCCCCGTATCAGGGGAGATGGATCTGAAGATCAAGATTCGATCTACAACCGGAGATTTCAGGGACGCGGATGGGCTCATCGTATTCACGGGTCGGAACGTCGTCTTTGGAAACGGCAGGTCCAAGATCGAAGTGGGCGGGATACCCATGTCCGTCGATGAGATACAAATTGACTCGCTATCATTTGAGGTGGTTTTCAAAAACGGGATCGGCCAGGTGAAGAAATCCGACGTCGATTCAAGGGACTTTGACGCCAGTATCGAGGGCACCATTACCCTGGCGGATCCCATTGAGCGAAGCCGCTTCAACCTTTACCTCATGTTCAAGATCCTTGACGGGTACAAGGACAAGAGCGCCAGTTCGAAGGCGCTCGCAGAAAACATGGACAGCTTCAGCGTCGAACTGAGGCGGGCCCATCGCACTGACGGCTACTACGGTTTCCTGTACCGGGGAACATTCCAGACCGCCAGGTTTTCACCCTCCAAGCGCGGCCTCGCCAGAAGCAGAAAGAGCGCGGACCGAGCCAAGCGCAAGAAGAATTCAAGAAAGAAGAGTTCGATTGACAGAAAGAAGACTCGTCCCCGCGTCGGCGCTCCGGACAGAGACGCGGAGTTGAAGACCCCCAGGGGTGTTCACACGGGCGGCGAGGATCCCAGGGGGGCTACCGCCGACCGTCGGCCGCTCACGATACCCGGGATGGACCTCGATGCGAGAAAGTCCGGGCTGGAAGGGTTCCAGGATGCACACGGAGGAAGTGGCAGGGAACAGGAACCGTTGGTTGACGCCCCCACGGAGCCCGAGGACGAGGCTGTCGAGGAGGAAGAACCGACTGAGGATATTCATGAGGAGGCGGTAGAGGAAGACTCTCCAAGCGGCGAGGAAACCGGAGAAAACGAACAGGCAGGCAATCCCGAAGGGGCGAATGACGTGCCGGAAGAGGAATAGGGGAAATCGCTGATCATGCCCCCAAACCCGGGGTGACGATTTTGCACACTTTTACGGAAGATTTCTGGTATCATCAAACCTCGCGCTATTAGATAAAAACGAAAATGATGGTGTTCTTGCATGAGTTTCGTTGACTACACAGGTCAAACCCTCGACGGCAGGTATCGTGTCGAGAGACTATTGGGCAAAGGTGGTATGGGCGCCGTATATTTCGGACGCCACCTCGTGATCGGCAGGGAAGTGGCCATCAAGTTCCTCCACGCCGAGCTTGCCGTTGACGAAGATGTCGTAAAACGGTTCTATCGCGAGGCACAGGCTGCCGCGGCCATCAGGCATAACAATATCATCGATGTTCTGGACGTTGGGGTTACTCCTGAGGGGGAACCGTATCTGGTAATGGAATATCTGGAGGGTGAGGATCTCTCGAGCATGATCAAACGCGTCGGCTCGTTTGATCTGGCGACTACATGCGGAATCCTGGAACCGGTGCTCCTGGCGCTGGCTGCCGCCCATGAAAAGGGTATCATCCATCGCGATCTCAAACCCGAGAACATTTTTCTGACCAAGTTCGAAAACGAGCCGACCACGATAAAATTGATCGATTTCGGAATTTCCAAGTTCGTTCAGGCCGGAGACAAGTCTCGCCTGACCCAGACGGGTGTGCTTCTCGGTACGCCGGCGTACATGTCCCCGGAACAGGCCAAGGGTGGCGATGTTGACATCCGAACCGACATCTACGCGATGGGTGTCATCCTGTACGAGATGTTGACCGGTGCATTGCCCTTCAAGGGGGAGCACTACAACGAGCTTCTGATCAACGTGCTTACCGCGAAGCCCAGATTGCCGAGTGACGCCAACCCGATGTTCCCGGTGGAAGCCGAAGACCTCGTGATGAAAACGCTGTCAAAGGTTCCCGATGAACGCCCTCTCAACGCAACAGATCTGCTGGATAGACTCAGGAACCTGGAAGCGTTCGAGAACCGCTCGGCAGGACTGACCCTTCTTACTTCGAGCATGCAGAAACACGGTTTTGCCGGCGGTAATCTGGGCAAATCGATTAGCACAAAGCAAGATCGAGATGTCGCGGCAAATCTGCTGGCCCAGATAAAAAAGGGGCGGACACCGAACGAATGGGCAGGAACAAAGTTGAGGACCACGGAGAGCTCTCGACGGGTGTATTTCCTCCTCGCCGGGCTTGGTGTTGCGGTCCTGGGCCTTGCGGGGTTCTTGATCGCAGGATCATTTTCAAAGGAGAATCCCGACTCAAGGGCAATGCACATCGCCGTACCCCAGGAAACCTCCATGAAGGAGATAGGTGTGCAGATCACTCTGGAAGATGTTCCAGAGGGCGCAAGGATCTACGTCAACGATTCCATTGTAGATTCCAACCCGGTCTGGCTCAAGAAGAGCCACATCATAGTACCGTTTCGAGTGGAAATGGACGAACTTCGGCCATACAAATTTTCTGTAATACCTTCGAAAGATAGATCTATTTGGGTCAAGATGAAGAAAATCGAACCGAAAATCGAAGACCCGCCTGAAAAAACCGAGTCGGCCAAACCCAAAGCTCATACCAAAACGGTGAAAACGGCAGCAACGAAAAAGAATGACTCTTCATCATCCGGAAAGAAAAAGAGTAAGAAAAAGAAATCGGCGGGTAAGAAGCTCACCAGGAACAAACGAGGTCTCGAGATCGCCGAGGATTTCGAGTAGGTATTGAACGAGAAATCAATGGGAATAAACAACAAACTGGCGTTCCTGGGACTATTACTGGGAATTCTGTTTTTCTCATCGTCAGTCCACGGCCAGGAAAAAGAGAAAGAAAAGGCAAAGAAGCACTTCGAAGCAGGTAAAAGCCTGATGAAGGTGGAAGACTACGATACCGCTTCCGACCAATTCAAGAAATCCGTGGATCTCTTCCCGACAAAGGCGGCAATGCTCAACCTCGCCAATTGCTACATGGCCTTGCACGATTACCACCACGCGCTGAAGTGGTATCAACAACTGAAGTTCAAGTACAAGAATTCTCTCGGGGAAGACCTTTTGGAGGTGGTTAACGAACACATTCGAGAAATCAGATCCATGTCCGCCAATCTAAAGATCAAAGTGAAGCAGAATGGCGCGACGGTAAAAGTGGATGGGAAAGAAGTGGGGGTATCGCCGATGACCAGCTATGTTATCGTCTCCCCCGGGGTGCATTCCGTCGAGATATCGTTGTCCGGCCATAAAGTATTCAGAGGCAAACCCAAAGCCGTGCTCGGAGCTCAGACCGTCCTTGAAATCGATCTCCCAAAACTCGGTGCACCGAAGCCGGCTCAGGCGACGGTGGCCTGGGCTGCACCCGTAACCAGGCCGCTACCTGAAAAAGAGAAGAAGAAAGACAAGAAAAAGAAGAAAGACAAGAAAAAACATGCACAAGAAAAGGTCGATCTGGAACTATTTTTCATTCCTTACGAGAAAACCGAGAAGCCGAAGGTAAACGACGAGAAAAAGCGGCGAAAACGACTCTCGCCCGTTCCGTTTATCATTACTACCGGAGCTACCCTCGCGCTTGGAGTCTCCTGGATTGGCGTGGATGCCAAGGTAAAGAGCACATACGATGCGGCAAAGGAAAATCAGAGTGAGTCGCTGAAAGAGAAAGGAGAAAAACTGCAGAAAGTGGATGGCGTGCTGCTCGGGTTCACTATCGGCGGTGTCGTCGCTTCGTTTGTGGTGTTTCTCTTCACCGACTTCAAAAAGGAATCGGAGCACAAGACGTCGAACGGCGGCACCGACGTCAAGCTGGGTTCCATTGCTCCCGTGGTGATGAATGGGGGCGGCGGCGTGTCAATGGGAGGGACTTTCTGAGTAAGGTGGTTTGAACTTGTACCCTGAGTTCAAAAAAAAACTTTTCACCATCCTGATGACGATTTGCATTTCGGGATGCGGTTTGTCTCTGGACTTCGATGACCTCGGCCCATTTCAGGATACCGATACAGGTGACAGCGATACTGATACCGATTCTGACACCGATGCCGATACGGATGTCGATACGGACACCGACACGGATACAGGCACCGACACCGACACGGACACGGATACAGATACAGACACGGACACGGACTGCGACCCGATCTGGACCGAGCACACGGTGGATGGAACATTCGGTGGCGCTTGTTCCGTATACGCGGCGGACGTCGACGGCGACGGCGACATGGACGTGCTCGGCGCGGCGCAAACTGCCGATGCCATCGCCTGGTGGGAGAACACCGCGGGAGACGGAACCGCCTGGACCGAGCACACGGTGGATGGGGCATTCGATGGCGCCAGATCGGTCTTTGCGGCGGACGTTGACGGAGACGGGGACATGGACGTGCTCGGCGCGGCATTCACCGCCGATGAAATCAACTGGTGGGAGAACACTGCAGGCAACGGTACCATTTGGGTCGAACACACTGTGGATGGGACATTCGACGGCGCATATTCGGTATACGCGACGGACGTTGACGGAGACGGCGATATGGACGTGCTCGGCGCGGGGAGCTCTGCCGATGACATCACCTGGTGGGAGAACACCATGGGCGACGGTACCGCCTGGACCGAGCACACGGTGGCCGGGGTTTTCAATACCTCCAGTTCGGTATACACCGCCGACATTGACGGAGACGGCAACATGGACGTGCTCGGCGCGTCTTATGAAGATGATGACATAATCTGGTGGGAGAACACCGCGGGCGACGGTACCGCCTGGACCGAGCACACGGTGGATGGAACATTCGGTGGCGCTTGTTCCGTATACGCGGCAGACGTTGATGGAGACGGCGACATGGACGTACTCGGCGCGGCACTGGATGCCGATGACATCGCCTGGTGGGAAAACACTGCAGGCGACGGATCCGCCTGGACCTGGCACACGGTGGATGGGAATTTCGATGGCGCCAATCTACTGTATGCAGCTGACGTCGACGGAGATGGTGATATGGACGTGCTCGGCGCGGCAAGCGCAGGCAACGACATCACCTGGTGGGAGAACACCGCAGGCGACGGTACCGCCTGGACCGAGCACGCGGTGGATGGAACATTCGGTGGCGCTTGTTCCGTATACGCGGCAGACGTTGATGGAGACGGCGACATGGACGTGCTAGGCGCGGCGAGTGGTGACAATGCCATCACCTGGTGGGAGAGCGATTGTATTCCATGAACGGCCTCTTTAAAGCCGGCCGCTATCAACTTCTCCTTCCCCTCGCAGGGGAAGGCCGGGATGGGGTCAAACTTTTCACCATCTTTTTGGCGACCTGCATTGCGGGATGTGGCTTGTCTCTGGACTTCGATGACCTCGGCCCATTTCAGGATACCGACACAGGCGATTCTGACTCTGATTCCGACACCGATACAGACACTGATACCGACACAGACACCGACACGGACACCGACACGGACACCGACACGGACACCGACACGGATACCGATACGGACACGGATACAGACACGGACACGTGCGTTTGTACGTCCGGCGTCTGCTGCAATGGGTGCGAATACCTGCCAACGACTACGCAGTGCTCGACAACTCCCGAGGATACCGAGTACGGATGCACGGGCGGCGACTGCGGCGCAAATGCCCAGCTGCGACATCGGTATCGTTACTGTACCGGAGCATCAGCTACATGCGACACGGGCAATCTCCAGTGGAATACCTGGGCGGTAGTAGCTGCGTGTGGAATGAATGATATCTGCGAATTCGACACATCAAACGCATGGTGCACAAATTGTCCTTACGGTTGCACAACCGGAAGCTGTATTG
>JAUXHN010000218.1 GCA_030621515.1 Deltaproteobacteria bacterium
ATGGAACATCGGTTTGTCCTCACCCAAGCAGAAGACCGCAGTCTCCACACGCGCCTTCAACCAGCGGTCCCACGGTTCCACAGGCCGGGCAGGCGACCTCCCCCGCAGAGTTGGGGCCCACCGGCACGGCATGGGCCACCGGTATAAGGCCTTCCCTGGCCAGCCCTTCCTCCCACTGGTTGCGCATGAGAGCGCCCAGCCTGGGAACATCTGCCTCCTCGACGAGGAGACTGCCCTTGGTGCTTCAGCCCCCCGAGGAACACGGGCCGATGATCGCGGGTATATCCGCCGCCAGGCACTGGTCCTGTAGCTTTTTTATCGCGGGCAGATCCGCCTTGACCGCCGTCACGAGGGTCCCCCCCTCCTCGATCCGCCGCTCAATGATCTCCCGCGCTTCGCTCTCGTTATCCATAAAAGCAGGCTAGCATATCCCCGCCCCCCGTAGTGGTTTTCTTGGAACTCTGGTAGGATGGTTTCACGTACAAAATGAAAGGTGGGGGTAATGCGATATTTGTTGTTGATAACGTTGGCAACCGTGCTGGTTTGCGGTGGGTGCTCGGATGACTCATCGGGCGGCAGCGACAGTGGGACGACCGACACTGACACGGATGTTGACACTGACACGGATACCGACACTGACACCGAATCAGATTCCGATTCAGATACTGATACCAGCACCGAGATGGTCGTCTTTTTTCAATTCGACAGTTGCGATGGCATCACACCCGATTTGATGGGCACGGGATTCGACGCCATGCTTTTCGGCAACGCCACCTGCGGGGCAAGTGACTCGCTGAGCACGGCGCTCGGAACGTCGTGGTCATCGGGCACTGCGCTGTCCTGCGACGGTAACGGGGACTACGCTGAGGCCAAGGACGACCCGTTGTTCGAGCCCAAGCAGTTCACTATTTCGGCCTGGATCTATTTTATAGACTGTGTGAACTCGACTTCGGATCATTGGTGCTCAATAGTCAGCAAGGGCAGTTCAGACACTTCACCCGTGGGCTACTGGTTCTTCACCACAGGGGAAAACTCCCCCCGTCTTCGTCTCAGTATTGCTGGAGGTTCAAATGCCGCAGAAACAATTCTAACGGGTACCACTGTGGCGATACCGGAAACATGGAACCACGCAGTAGCCACCTTTGACGGAACCACGGCCGCAGTTTACCTCAACGGTGTCTTGGACGGATCCATCGCAGTAGTCCACGATGTAACCTACGCTGACGAGACCTTCCTCATTGGCAAGTTCACCAACCGTCCTTTCGATTTCAACGGATACATCGAAGAAGTCGCACTCTGGAACTACGCCAAGAGCTCCGACGAGGTCACCGAATTGTACGAATCATACGTTGGGGGTCCGGATGGTGGTGTCGACGCGGGTTCAGACGCCGGATAAGAACCAGAAGAACCTGACTGTCCCAAAACACAAAAACCCCGCTGGTTCAACGACCAACGGGGTTTCCGTTTGTGGAGCCATGGGGGATCGAACCCCAGACCTCATGACTGCCAGTCATGCGCTCTCCCAGCTGAGCTATGGCCCCGATTATGAAACAACGTGCGCGTTTGCTGCGCGGGTGGTGGCTTATTAGCAATGAGGGTGTGCCGTGTCAAACGGTTTTGCACGTCATCGCAGAGGCCAGGGTGGCGGGCGCTTCTGGGTGACGGACGGGCGGATTAAGGGTACAACTGCGCATCTGAAATCACTAAGAGGGAGGACAGATGAACGAGGGAAAAACCAGTTGGCGTTTTCCGCGCACGTTCTGGACCGGCAACGGCGCCGAACTCTGCGAGCGCGCAGCCTACTACGGCACCTTCATCGCTCTGCGCACGTATCTGATCCGCGTGGTCGGGCTCGACGACGTACAGGCCGGCGTGGTGGCCGGTCTCTTCGGCGGCTGGATCTATCTCGTGCCGTTTTTCACCGGGGCAATAGCCGACCGCATGGGGTTCCGCAAGGCGCTGATACTCGCCTTTGTCCTGCTCACCGTGGGTTACGCGGCGCTCGGCGTATTCTCAACCCTTATGCCGGTGCTATGCGGTCTGGGCCTGATCGTCCTCGGCGGCGCATTCGTCAAACCGGTGATCACCGGCACGGTGGCGAAGTCCTCCGATAGCGTCAACCGCGCGCGGGCCTTCAGTATCTTCTACATGGTGGTCAACATCGGATCTTTTACCGGCAAGACCGTCGTCGCGCCCATGCGAATTCAGATGGGAGTGGAGACGGTGCCCTTCTTCTCCGCCGGCGCCAGCCTCTTTGCGCTGCTCCTCGTAATACTGATCTTCCATCCACCGGCCGGCGGCACCGCGCAGCCCAGAAATATAAAGGAAACATTCCAGGGTATGTGGATGGCCATGAGCAACCTGCGCTTCCTCGCCCTGATCCTCATCACCGCCGGTTTCTGGTCGATCCAGGGACAGCTCTACGCCTCGATGCCCGATTACGTGCTTCGGATGGCCGGCGAAACGTACAAGCCGGAATGGTACGCCAACGTCAACCCGCTGGTGGTGGTGCTCTTCGTGGTGCTGATCACTCAGTTTGTTCGCAAGTGGAAGCCGCAGAACTCCATTCTGGTGGCGATGGCGCTGATCCCGTTCTCCGCTCTATCGATGGCGTCATCCTCGTATTTCGCAACCAACTTCAATTTTTTCGGCATCTCCGTGCACCCGATCACGATGATGATGGTGATCGGGATCTCCGTCCAGGGCATCGCCGAATGCTTCCTCTCCCCCAAGTACCTGGAGTTCGCCTCCAAGCAGGCGCCTGAGGGCAAGGAAGGCGTCTTCCTCGGTTTCGCCCACATCAACACCTTCTTCGCCTGGATCTTCGGCTTCATCTTCTCGGGCTACCTGCTTCGGGCATACTGTCCCGAGCCCTCCACGCTGTCGGAGGCGGTCCGGCAGCAGCACACCCTGGCCCTGGCGGGGCAAGCGCCGATGCCCGAGGCCTACGCCCACGCCAACTACTTGTGGTACGCCTACACGGCCATCGGGGTAGCGTCGTTCATCGCCCTGCTCATCTATATCTGGGTAACCAACCGCATCGATTCGCGCGCGAAGGCGGAGGATAGAGTCTAAAACTCTTCGACTTCGTAGTCGGCGGGTGCGCCGAGATTGCGCGGATCGTAGCAGAACTTGATGGGATCTTTATCCAGGATGCACTTGTACTGGGTGGTCTCGCTCCATACCGGATCATTCTCGCCCACCCTGCAATCGCTGTCGTCATTGCACACCGGGGCGCAGACCCTGCTGAGAACAACGGCGTCACCAAGCATCGTGGAGACATCCTCCTCACCACGAATCTGCACGTGGCCCGAGGGGCACGATGTGTTGGCCGCGTAGTCTCCGAATTCCGCCAACGCGCACACGTCCGGATCACCTGTGCACGACGTGGACATCAGTGAGCAATAACCGTTTGCGAACCACATATGATTGGCCAGCATACCGCTGTAGCTCCTGAGGCAGGCGAGCAATGCTCCCGTCTCGGAGGGCACTCCCTCGCAGCCGACGATGGTTCCACCCGTGGGTTTGGGGACTCCGCCCTGCGCACATCCAGGATCCACACACTCACATGCGGAACCGATGCCGTCGTCAGCATCGGTGTCCGAATCCGTGTCCGAATCCGTATCCGAGTCCGAATCCGTGTCCGAATCCGTATCGGAATCCGTGTCCGAATCCGTATCCGTGTCCGTGTCACCGTCGGTATCAGTGTCGGTGTCCGCGTCAGTGCCGGCGTCGCTATCGTCATCGTCTCCACATGCGGTCGCTCCAAAAGCAAAACCCGCTAAAAGGATTAAAATCGTGTAATGTTTCATTTTTCCGATTCCTTTCTTATGTTTGAAGTATGACCGAATGATACACATTATTCTTTCTTGTTCAACAACAGCTCGTTGACCGCAATGTGGAACAGGGCCTTGTGGCGTGGTTCGACGCGTTCGCGATAGTAGGCGTGCGTGTCCCGGAGTATCTCATCGAGGCTCTCGGGGATGATCCCGGTATCCAGCGCTTCCTTAGCGAGCGCCTCATGTTTCTCCATGATCTCTCGCACCAGGCCATCAGCTACTGAACGCGCAGCTACGGCCGATCCTACGGGTCTGCGGTATCTGGTGGTGGACAGTCTGTCGATGTTCTTCTTTTTGGTTTTTTTGATGGATCGAACCGTTGAAAAAGCCTGCATCAGGGCGATGAAACCAAAGACGACGATACCCAGGATTGCGAGTTGCTCAATGTTCACGTCACGCCTCCTCGATATCGATGATACCACGTCGCAACACCACGGGCTCGTCACCGGTCGCATCCACCACGGTAGAACCGGGAGGTCCGGGCACGGATCCCGGGACGATGAGATCGATTTCCATGTGTGACAGCGCCAGGATGTCCTCGTGCGTGAGCGCGTCGGCGCCGCGCGCGCGATTGGCGCTGGTTGCGGTCAATACTCTGCCGCAGGCGCGGGCCAGATCGGCTGCGGGGCATGGACCGGGCAACCTGACGCCGATCTGCCCCTTGTTATTGACCAGCGGCGCCGGAACGTGGTCGGCGGCGGGCACGAGGACGGTCAACGGTCCGGGCCAGTATTTATTTGCCAGCTTCAACGCCAGGGATCCGAAGTGGGAGGCCACCTCGGATGCGGCCTCCATGTCCGGAAGAATTACGGCGATGGGACGCTCGCCGGAACGATCGGCGGGGCGATCCTTGCTCCTCGCGGATCGGGCCACGGCTGTCGGAGAGAGCGCATCCGCAGCCAGGCCGAAGAGTCGCTCGAACGGGAGCGCCACCACGCCGCCCGCCTGAATGGTGCGCACGGCCTCCTCCAGCCATTTTGTTCCGGATGCTGTTTTTGGATGGGTCACCGGGCTCAGTCTCTGTTGGCTATCTTGTTCTGGACGCGTGCGTCGGATTTCTCCACGCCCTTGAGCTGGGTTTCGCGCATGGCAGTCATTCGATCCGCCAGGGCCGAATCCTCGATGCTCAGGATGGAAGCCGCCAGCAGGCCGGCGTTCTTGGCTCCGTCCACTCCGACCGACGCAATGGGAACTCCGCCGGGCATCTGCACCGCCGACAGCAGCGAGTCTATCCCGCCCATGGTTCCCACTGCGATGGGAAGAGCGATGATGGGAAGTGTTGTGTTGGCGGCCATTGCTCCACCGAGGTGATGAGCGCCTCCCGCGGCCGCGATGATGACTCCCACGCCGTCTTCCCTGGCCGATTGGGCAATCGAGGCCGCGCGCTTTGGAGAGCGATGGGCCGAGGCCACTGACACGCGTAACGGGACATCGAGGCTGTCGAGCGCAGCGACGGCCGGTTGAACCCTGGGCAAGTCGTTCTCGCTACCCATAATTATCAGGACACTGCGTTTCATTGTTTGAATACCTTTCTTTTTACTAGAGTGCCCGATGGCCGATGTCCCGGCGCATGCGCATTCCATCCCAGGAGATCTTGTCGGCGGCATCGTATGCGCACCTGGCGGCATCACCCAAATTGGAGCCGATACCGGTCACGCCCAGAACCCTGCCTCCGGCGGTGACCAGAGCATCGCCCTCGATCTTCGTGCCGGCGTGGAAGACCATGACATTCTCAGTGGCGCCCGCGTCATCGAGTCCGCTGATCGCCATACCCTTCTTGTACGGCCCCGGGTAGCCGCCGGACGCAAGGACGAGACAGATCGATGAACCGGAGTGCCACTCCACGGCAGTATCGCCCAGATCGCCTTTCGCGGCGGCCATGAGGATGGGGACAATGTCGCTCTTCATGAGCATCAAGAGCGGCTGGCACTCGGGATCTCCAAACCGTACGTTGAACTCCAGCACCTTGATGTCGTCCCCGCTGATCATCAGACCGGCGTACAGTATTCCCCGAAACGGAGTTCCGTCCTTCGCCATGCCGTCGATCGTTTTGGTCAGAACCTCTTTCACGATCTTGTCGTGAAGCGCCTGCGTTACCACCGGCGCCGGGGCATATGCGCCCATCCCGCCGGTGTTGGGACCGGAGTCACCGTCGTATGCAGCCTTGTGGTCCTGTGCGGCGATAAGCGGGATCATCTTTTTGCCGTCGCAAATGGCCAGGATCGATGCCTCCTCGCCCACGAGCAGGTCCTCGATGATGAGGGTGGATCCTGCCGCCCCGAAGCGTTTCTCGCCGAGGATCTCGCGGATCGCCTGCCTGGCCTCGTCGGAATTGGCGCAGACGATGACACCCTTGCCCGCAGCCAGTCCGTCCGCCTTGATGACGCAGGGCCCGTTTTTCCTGTCGATCTGCGCGAGGGCGGAATCGAGATCCCGATGAACCGTGAAGGCCGCCGTGGGAATACCGTGCCTCTTCATGAACTCCTTGGAAAACACCTTGCTCCCCTCGAGCTGCGCCGCTTGTGCAGACGGCCCGAACGCGAGGATCCCCGCCTCCTCCAGCTTGTCGACGAGTCCGTCCACCAGCGGAACCTCCGGGCCCACAATGACCAGATCGGCCTTTTCCCGCACGGCGAGAGCAACCTGCCCATCCACGTCCTGCGCACTGAGCGCAACGCAGCGGGCGTGCTGCCGGATCCCGCCGTTTCCAGGAGCGCATACTACCTCGTCCACCAGCGGGCTCATCGACACTTTCCAGGCGAGGGTGTGTTCGCGCCCGCCACCGCCGACCACGTGAACCTTCATCTGGCGTCTCCTCGTCTGCAACCGGTTTCCAGCTCGAAATCGGGTAGTGTTCCGAATATTGCCGCGTCGTAAGCAGCGGTGTGTTCGAATGCCTTCCTGGCGAACTCGAACCTGACAGCCAGTGGTATTTCGCCGTCGTGGGTAAGATGCCACAGCACGTCGTCATAGTTGTGCGGATCGCATATGACAGCCACGCGTTCAAAGTTCTTGGCGGCGGCGCGAAGCAGGCACGGACCGCCGATATCGATCTGCTCGACCAGCTCATGGAGCTTCACGGAGGGCACAGCGGCTGTTTGCTCGAAGGGGTAGAGATTGACCACGACCAATTCGATGAGAGATGCGTGGATCATTGCGAGATCCTCCAGATGCTCGGGGCAGTCGCGTGCCAGAATGCCACCGTGAATCTTGGGGTGCAGCGTCTTTACGCGGCCGTTCATGATCTCGGGAGCGGTGGTGTAGTCGGAGACCATCGTCACCGGGAGACCCGACTCCTTTATGGATCCGGCGGTCCCACCGGTGGAGAGGATTTCGAATCCGAGGTCCAACAGACCGCGAGCGAGGGTTTCGATGCCCTTCTTGTCGGAGACACTCAGCAGTGCAAGTCGTCGATTTTCCATTCGTTGGTTTTACGTAATTGTTCATTGATTTGCCAGCAATGAATGTTCGCGAATGTGCGGGCAACCAACTGTTCAACGACCTACACAAGGAGATGATGATGATGAGCGCAGAAGTCGCGAAAGAGGACGTGTCCCCGGCAACCTTCGCCCCGAAACGTTTGAAACAGGTCGCGCGCGACGACAAGCAGGAAGAGGACGACGGCTTCTCCAGGCTCGACGACCTCTGGTTTGAAAAGGGGGAGACACCTACGTCGTCCTGACCTCTCGTCCGTAGATGCCTGCGCTGAAGATCTATCATATCTTCAACGATGCATTTCGTCGGGCCCTGTACCGCGGAAATAAATCCCGCGGCCAGAAATG
>JAUXHN010000183.1 GCA_030621515.1 Deltaproteobacteria bacterium
CTCGTTCTCAAGAACCAGTCGAACAGCTCGCTCACGCACTTCCTTTGAATACTTGCTTGGTCTTCCCATGACTCCACTCTCTCAAGTTATGGAGCCTCCTGGAAATTCGGGGCGGTTCAGACTCACGTTTTGAGTACAATTGGGACACCACAATAATTTATCCATTACTTTCTCCTTCTTCGAGCAGTGCCAGAGTCATTTGCCCCCTCCATAGGTGCCAGACACATTTTTTCCAGGTCAGAATCGGAATCAATCATTGTCGCCCACCTCCATCTGTTCGGACGATCATAACATTAGACTGGTCCGCCGTCGCGCTTTCGCGCAAGCCTGTGGGTTGTTTCTGAAGTGTCTTTTCTTGAGGCCTCAGGCCTTTTTTGTTTTTCATTTCTGGCCGCGGGATTTACTTCCGCGGTGAACGTTGGGGCGCCTCCGATCTGAAGAATATGAGCTCTTCGAAAGGGCGAATTTGGAGGACGTGACGGGTCCGCCGTCGCTCGGGTGGACCCGAGCTATGGCGAGATCTTGGACCTTGGATTTTGGAGGACATTTATCGTTTGTCCTGCAAAGGACGAAGCAGGCTTCCCCTGCGAGGGGAAGGGGAATATAGTGGCGGCCGAATTTTGACCCCATCCCGATTTTTTGTAGAAACTTCATTTTCTTTGCAACTTTTTACTTTTTTGACCGATTACATGGGGTGAAGGGGGCAGGCGCTGACAAAGGAGTTGATCGGATGAAGGTATCACGGCGTGAGTCATGCACGAATGGACCGCCCATTGCGGCGGCGGTATTCATCACAGCATTGCTGGTCATGCCCTGCGTTGCGCTCGGGGATGCGGCGGATACTCGTGACGACGACATAGAGAGCGCTTTCAAGTTGGGCGCATCAACCAACGCCCGGCTGGAAATCGAGCACCATGGCGCGACCACTTTGCTGACCGGTCATCTTCGAATCGGGGACAATGAAGAGTCCCTAGACCTTGTGTGCATGTTGTGTACGGAGGAGGAAGTCCTGTCGACCGCTCGTTCCATGGGAGTGCGTCTGGCCGCTGCGGCCGAGGGGAAGGAGGCGCCGAGTTCGACGGCGGATGAGCCCGCACCGGAAATCGAGTTCGCTCTGTCTGCGCAGGTTCCCGAAGATCGCACCAAGTTGCGGATCTCGGTTGTAGTAGCGGGCCTTGGCGCCGCTGTCGCCGCGGCGGGCGGAGCATTCCTGGCGATGGACGGAGACTGTGCATCCGAAAGCGTCGACCAGGATGGGGATTGTGAAAAGCTTCACAATGGAGCGCCCGTCGGTTGGACCCTGGTGAGCGTCGGCGCCGTTGCGTTCATCGTGGGGCTGGTAGCTGCAATCGCGACATCTCGAAACCGCGAGAAGGAGGAAACCGATGAAGATCGCAGCTAGCCTGATTCTCCTCCTCGGGATGATGATTGTCACTTCGACCACCGCCGCCGCCGAGTCGTTCCCCGAGGATCCGGCTGTTCCGGTGGTCATAGTGAACGCCGGGCACCTGCCTGGGAACGCGGAGATCGATGCGGTGATCGCCAACATTGACGCGCCGGTGACCAGGGGCGCAAAGATCCGAAGCAGGATCGGGCTCGCGAATCTCCAGGGGGCGCCCTCTCGGCGAGAGGTGGTTTCGGATTTCGAAAAGGCCAAGGATCTCTTTTTTTCCGGTGATCACGAGATCGCCAGGAAGAAACTCGACTCCATCGACTCAACGTTCACAAAATGGCCGGCGATGTTGTCCCTGGAACCGAAACTCAGAGTCGTTCTTTTTGAAACCTTTCTCTACCTGGCGGTCATCGCCCGCACGCCCAACCCCGATCTGGCAGACAGTCTGCTTTCGATCGTCGCCTCTCGTTTTCCCGATCTCGAGCCCGGCGCGGTCGATTTTCCGCCCTGGTTGCGCAGTCAGTTTCTGGATTTGAAAGATCATACGGACAGGAGTTACGGCACGATCTATTTCGAGGGGCCGCCGGACTGCGATCTCCAGGTGGACGGAAGTTCTATCCGACAACAGGGCGATAAACTCACGGATATCCCGTTCGGGCACCGAACCCTTCTGGCAAAATGCCACGGAAAGCTCTCGCCTATAGTGTCGGTGGAGATAGGAGACACACCGGTACCCTGGCGCCCCATTCTCCTCACGCACTCCGAGATAGTGGATAGCAAAGACGACCTGGTGATCGATTTCCAGATGGAAGTCGACGATGAGGACATGGTCCGGGACCTTATCGAGATAGCGCAAGCCGGCGGTTGGCCACGGCTGGTTGCGGTGGTGGGGCGTCCCGATTCACTCGAAGCCTGGCTCGTGGATCCAAAACGACAGGGTCTGATCCGAAAGAGCGAGACCTCGGGGAAAGACCTGGACGAGGTCGGATCGCTCGGGGCTTCCCTGAGCGCCCCGGACCCTGCGCGTGATCATGCCGGCGAAGATGGGAACCGAAGGGCGTGGTATCGGGACGGCGCCGCCTGGACCCTTCTGGGCACGGGTCTCGCCGTCCTCGGCGCCGGTATCGCCGTCATCCGGGTCAACGGAGAACCATCGTCACAGGAGCCGGCCGCATGGGCCCTGATGATGTCCGGAGGAGTCATCGCGGGGACGGGGCTGGTCCTGTTTTTCGTTCCCCCATCGGGCGACCCGCAAGGCGATGACGATATCAGTTCGCCGATGGTCGGCGCCGCCGGATCCTGGAGCTTCTAGTCGGAAAGCCGGAAACTCGTTGAATATTAGCAGGATACAAGGGTATGATGGCCGCGAAAGGGCGGCCTGGATGAACCACCACAAAACCTTGATCGGAATGCTGACCATTCTGGCGCTGGCGCTGCTCGTTGCCGGATGTTCGGACGATCCCGAGGATCCGGCAGGTTCGGGCGACGACGATGGGACCGGTTCGTCCGCGTCGGACAAGCGGGCGAAGAAGGAATCCGACGAGAAGCTTCGGCACGAATTCGAAGCCCTGGAGGCGGACATTGCGGCCGCGCTGAAAGATCGCGATTGGCCGCTGGCCAAACGCGTGATCAAAATCGGTGTGGAGAAGACAAGCGCCGGTGGAAGCGAGTTCGAGACCATGCGGGCCCGGTTCCTGTTGCAAAAGGGGAATCTGCTGCGCGATCAGGGTGACGAGGTGGCCGCGAGACGCAACTACGCCGACGCCATGGCCATCTTCCGTGTGCACGGTGACCAGGTGGGGCGCTTCGAGGTTCACCTGGCACAGTGCCAGCTCGAAGAGATCCTCGGAGACTACGCTGCGGCGAGCCGCGACCTCGCGCAGGCCGAGCTGCTTCTGTCCAAAAACGAAGACACCAACCTGAAGGGCGCATTTCTCATTCGCTCCGGGCGCCTCGCCTTTCGCCAGGTCAAACACGACGAGGCTTACGAGGCGTTCCTCGAAGCAGTGAGGACTTATGCCCAGGCGAAGGACCGAACAGCACAGGCGGGCGCGCTCGTCCTGCTCTCCGATGTGGAGGACCACAAGGGTGATGCATCCCAGTGCAGAAGAAGTCTGGAAAAGGCGCTGGCGATCTTCAAAAAAAGCGGTAACAAGAACGGGGAGGTTCGCGCCTTGCACAAGCTCGCAACATTGGCGGAACGAGACAAAAAATTCAGAAAGGCGCGCGCGCTGTTTCAAAAAGCGCACGATCTTTACAGGGAACTCGATCGCCAGAGCGACGCGACCAGGGTGCAACAGCACATCAACGCCCTTCCGGAGCCGGGCAAGAAGAAAAAAAAGTAAGTTGAACCGCGTCAAGATCCATACGGGCATCATCGTCGCCACAATGATCATGGTTGCCTGCCATGTTGTCTACGGCGATCGGCGAACCATCGCCGTCGACGAGATCGAAAAGGGCATGAAGGGCTACGGATTGACCGTGTTCGAGGGCACCGAGCCCGAGAAATTCCAGGTGGAGGTTGTGGGAGTGGTCCCCAATTTCTTTCTCCGCCAGGACATCATCCTTGTCCGGGTCTCACACCCGGTCACCGACAGGGCCGGCGTCATCGGCGGCATGAGCGGGTCTCCGATCTACATCGACGGACGTCTGGCGGGCGCCCTGGCCTACGGATGGAGTTTTCAGAAGGAACCGATCGCCGGTGTCACGCCCATCAAAAACATGCTCGACGTGCTCAAGAGGAAGATCGGCAAGGACAGGCCGTTCGTTCCCATGCGCCTTGCCCGGGCTCTCTTGCCTTTCGTTTCCGACATGGCCCGCCAGGCCCCAATAGAACCGATCGGTTTCCATGCCTCCTTTCGCGCGGGCAACGACAACCTGCTCGCGCCCGCCCGCACGCCCATAACCCTTTCCGGTTTCGTCGGCTCGGCGATGGGGATGATCGAGGAAACCCTTTCCAATTTTGGAATGATTCCGATGATGGGCGGCGCAGGGGGGAAGGGCGTCGACGATCCCGGCAAATTCGCCCCGGGCGGCGCAATCGGTGTGCAACTGGTTCGCGGCGACATGAGCGCCACGGGAATCGGGACGGTGACGGCCGTGCGCGACAAGAACGTGCTCGCCTTCGGCCATCCAATGTTCAACATGGGCCAGGGGCTCCTGCCCGTAACCACCGGGCGCATCCACGCCGTGATCGCCTCCCTGAGCAAATCGAACAAGCTCGGCAGCCCCCTGGGCGAGATAGGAGCGCTGGTGCAGGATCGCCAGGCATGCGTCGTCGCCCGGACCGACCGCCGCGCGCCGATGATCCCGGTGACGTTCGAGCTGGAGGACGGCAGGAGCGGCAGGAAAGAAAAGTACCGGGTGGAGATGATCTCCCATCGCCTTCTCACGGCCAGATTCCTCCACGCGGTGCTCGTCAATATCATCCAGAACGCAGCTTCGGACGCGACGGACGTGACCGCGGAGATCACGGGTCGCATAACGGTATCCGGCCGGGATCCTGTCAAGCTGCACGACGCGGCCATCTCCAGGAGAGGACTGGCTTCTCTCGCCAGGTACTTTCGACCGTCCGGCATCGTCGCGGCGATACTCGCGAACCCGTTCGAGGACGCGACTATCGAGGCGCTCGAATTCGACGTGCAGCTCCGCTACGGTCTGGAGCATTCCACCATCGTCGGCGCGTATATAACCGCCCAGAACCCCGCTCCCGGTGACGTCATAAATCTGCACGTGCGCCTTCGCGCTTACGGGGGCGACGAACGGATCGTGACCATACCCATCAGGATTCCGGAGACCTCTCAGGGCGCGAAGATACAGATTCAAGTCGGGGGCGGCGACGCCATGACACCGGTGATGCCCACGCCCCAGAACCTGGACGATATGATCAAAAACGTCGAGCGTTTCTATCCACCTCAATCCATTGTCGTCAGCGTCAACATTCCCGGAGAAGGGGTCTCGTTGCGGGGACACGTGCTGGAACAGCTCCCGAACTCGGCGGTGTCGGCGCTCAAACCGTCGGTCGGGGTGGAGCAGCTCACAACCCATCGCACTGCACTCACAGAGGTGTACCCGACTTCTCACCTTGTCGCGGGCAAGGAGATCATTACCATTACAGTTGGAAGCCGGAGGAACCGATGAGCTTCGACAGATTCATCCCACATTCCATCCTCGGCGCCCCCCTGCGACGCTCCATGGCGCTCGTGGGGCTCCTGACGATCCTGGCCGCTTCTTTCGCCGCACACTCCGGTGGAACCCGAATATGGGAACTGGCCGGGTTCCAGGAGCTGGACAAGGGCGAGCTGAAGCAGACCACCGTTTCCAGCCGAGGTGAGGTGACCGTCGGCGCGATGGCCTCCAGGCTGGATCTCGACGACGTTGGACTCGTCTGGAGCGCAGTGAAAGGCAAGGCAGGAGTCATCTACCTGGGCACCGGGTACGAAGGCAAGATCTTCCGGGTAAAGGCTGGCAAGGCTACCCTGATCGCCACGACGGATCAGCTGGTCATCACATCTCTCGCCCTCGACAAGCGGGGCGATCTCTACGCGGCGGCGTTGCCGGACCCGGTGATATGGAAGATCCCAAAACCGTCGAAGATCGCCACCGGCAAATCCGTCAAGGCAAAGAAGTGGGCAACCCTGCCCGGTGAGGTCAAGCACGTATGGGCGCTTGCATTCCAAAAACAGGGCAAGGTGCTCTACGCCGGCACGGGTCCGGAAGGACAGATCTTCGCCGTGGGTCCGGATGCAAAAGCTTCTGTCTTCATGGACACGGACGAGGAGCACATAATGTGCCTCGTTGACGCCGGTGTGAATCGCCTCCTCGCGGGAACCAGCCCCGGCGCCCTCCTGCTCGAGATCACGGGGCCGGGACGCTCGTCCGCGCTGGCGGATTTCGATGCCACCGAGGTCAAGGCGATCGTTCATCGAAAGGGCGACATCGTGACGGCGGTCAACAAGTTCAAGACTCCCCCCGCCATACCGACCAAGCCGAAGATTACCACCCCTTCCATCGGGTCCACCCTCATCAAGCTGTCCACCGGCAAGACTCTTCGGGCGGGCGACGGCGAGTTGTACCGCCTGTACGAGAACGGCGCGATGGAGAAACTCTGGAGCCGCAAAAAGGCCCACGTGGTGTCCCTTGCGGTCGACGGGAAATCCAGGATTCACGCGGGGCTCGCCACGGGGGGGAAGATCGTTTCCGTGGACGAGGACCGGCTCACGCGAACGGAACTGGATCTGGATGAGCGCCAGGTGATGGTCCTCCTGACGCGCGGCGACGAACTGGTCTTCGCCGCCACCGGAGATGCCGGCGCGGCTTACACCATCAGCGCCCCTCGCCCTTCCGAGGCGCAATACCTTTCGCCGCCCCTCGACGCCGGGACCATCGCTCTGTGGGGTCGCCTGCGCTGGTTCGGCCACGGCAAATTGAAGGTTCAGTCCCGATCGGGCAACACACTGGCGCCGGACAGGAGCTGGAGTGATTGGTCGAAGGACCTCAAGAACGGCAGCGCCGTCCCCAGCAAGCGGGCTCGATACCTTCAGCTCAAGTTCTCCTTTGCAAGGGACAGGAATGCCGCCTTGCGGAGCGTGGAGCTCTCGTTCGCGCCGATCAACAGGCGGGCGGTTATAACGGAGGTCAACCCGGATTCGCCGTTCTTCAAGGCCGGCAAGACATCCACGAGCAAGTCCACGAAGAAGGATGTCCTCGTGCCCAGCAAACGAACGATAGTCGCGCGCGCCAAGTCAAAGAAGAAACGCGGTGAGCTCAAGCTCAACTGGAAGATGGACAACCCGGATGACGATAAACTGCGCTACCGGCTGTGGTATCGCGCGGTGGGCCGCAAGGTATGGCGACCGATCCTCAAGGATGATTTCGTGCTCACCGATAAACGCTACAACTGGAACACGGAATCGGTCCCGGAGGGTCGATACCAGATCAAGCTTCTGGCGGACGACTCCCCGAGTAACGACCCGTCCGAGACCCTGTCCGATAAATACATTTCCGTGCCGGTGCTCGTGGACAATCATCAACCCGCCGTGACCGCGCTCGCTTTCGTCGCCGGCAAGGTAAAGGGAAAGGCAAGGGACAGCTTCTCGGCCATCAGCGCCCTCGATTTCTCGGTGGACGGCGGGCCGTGGATGCCGATTTTTTGCGTGGACGGCATCTTCGACGAGGTTATCGAGGAGTTCGACTTCACGCTCACCGAGAAGCTCGAACCGGGCCCCCACGCCATCGCGGTGAGGGCCTACGATCGAGCTGGAAACATGGGCTCCGCCGAGATCCATGTAGAAACAAAATAAGGGCGAACCGGAGCCTGGCCCGCCATAGCCATGCGACGGCGGGCGCCCGCCCTTATCTCGTCACCCAAGATTGTCTTTGGATTGGGGGTACCACCCCGAGACCTTTGGTAGAGCCGGCAACGACAAGGTTATCGTGAAGTAGGTATTCGTTCGTGTAAGAGGGGCACCCTCACCGTGAAAACTGCTTTAATGGGCGGGTCTCTTTATCTGTCTGAGCCGAAAATTCGGCTGTCTCCAACTTCATCTTACGGTATGATACCTTCAGGAGGGGCAACTTTGTCGCCCAAGATTTATTATATAAACTATGACACATCATTGTGCGGGCTATCCGGTTCCAAACTGGGATTTTTTGTTGTTCGGTGAGTAGAGTTTCTGTTGATGGAGGTAGTAGTTGGTAGGTGATCTTCTTGGCACTGCCTCAATTCCTCACTTGCCGATGTCGTATAGTTACTTTTTGGAAACGGAGTGAGGAAAAATTGACTTACGAGTGCGACACAGGACGGGCACAGTTTGATTACAAAAGTTTGGTGGAGCGATCTCTCCAGGGAATTCTTCTTCTCGATCGACAGGGAATAGCCTTTGCAAATCAAGCCATGGTTGATATTTGCGGCTACCCAGTAGAAGAGCTCGTAGCCATGTCCGTCGAGAAAGTAATCGGGTTGATTCATCCAGCGGATCGTCAGGCAGTTTCTGAGAGGATTGCTAGTCGCCTGCGTTTAGAACAGGAGCCTGATCGCTATGAAATACGGTTTGTTCACAAGTCAGGTACCGTGAAATGGGCGGAGCTCCAGTCAGTGTCAGTTGTTCGGGAAGGCGAGGGCATGATCCAAGTCCACTTATTGGACTTGACCGAGAGAGTGAAGGCCGAGCGTGCACTCAAGCAGAGTGAGTTACGATTGCGGACAGCTATCGATAGCTTGCCTTTTGATTTCTATGCCCTGGATCTAGAAGGCCGATATGTTCTGCAAAACGCTGTTTGCCGCGAGCACTGGGGCGACGTGATCGGTAAAACTCCCGCTGATGTGAATGTGGATTCCGCGACAGTAGTTCTCTGGGAAGAAAACAACAGGAGGGCTTTGTCTGGTGAAACTGTTGCCGAAGAGGTGCAGTTCCAAACAGGAAGCGAGCAGCGCACTTGTTACAATATTATTACTCCCGTATTTGACGGTGACGATATCATTGGTATCCAGGGTGTTAATATCGACCTCACCGACCTTAGAAGAGCTCAGGAGGAAAAAACAGAGATAGAACGGCAACTACTCCATTCTCAGAAAATGGAAGCTGTGGGTACATTGGCCGGAGGCATTGCGCACGATTTCAACAATCTTCTCATGTGCATCATTGGTAATGTGGATTTGCTCAAGCAACGCCTCGATAGAGGCCAGCTGGCAAGAACTGAATTGGCAAGTATCGAGGTCATCGAAACGGCCGCTGTTAGGGCCTCCGTACTCACCAGGCAGATGCTCAATTTTACAAGAAGGGATGAGGTGGAGTATGTTTCGGTTAACCT
>JAUXHN010000119.1 GCA_030621515.1 Deltaproteobacteria bacterium
TTGGTTTGGGAGCGGCCTCGTCTGCCGGAGGGGTTTCATCCGTACCCTCTTCCGCAGTGCCCCCGGGGTCGCCTTCCGGCGCCGTTGTTGCGCTCTCGCCGGATTCTGCGTCGCCCTCTGTTTCGGTCTGAGCCATTGCCCACGCCGGCGCCAACAGCACAATGCATAACGATATCATCCGTCCTACTGGTCGATACATCACCAAATCCTTGCTTCGTTTACGTTGGAATGATCTCACCATCAAGCAACCCCACATCAAGCAAGTGTTAAAGTAAGTGCAAGACAACTTATTATAACGATTGTTTTTGTCAACGCTGCCATTAACAGTGTTCGGCTCCCATGCCTCATTTCGCCCTGCAGGGCCAGATGCCACAGAATGCAACAATAGGCCAGAAGCCGAGGCTCTTCATGGTCCGATTCTTTTGACACCAATTTTCCATCATCTTTACTTGAAACAACCAAATGGATACGCTGACTCGGGTCAGGTAGATCTTTTCTAAAGGCCGCACGTCCATTCCCAGGCTGGAGTCGTGGATTCCCGCCGACCATATGCGCGCGGCAGGTTGGTGAGGACATCCGATGAACGCGGCTCTAAGAACCGACGAGGAGCTAATGCAGTCATTTCAGACTGGCGATGCGGATGCTTTCAGGGTGCTTTTCGAGAAGTACAAGACTCCGATCTTCGCGTTTCTTTTTCGCCGCTGTGGAAACCGAGACACGGCCTCGGACCTGGCGCAGGACGTCTTCACACGGCTGGTCAAGAGCGCGGATTCGTTTCGGCACCAATCCAAATTTTCCACATGGATCTATACCATTGCCCGCAACGCCGTTGTGGACAACGCAAGGAAGGCGCGGCACCGCAACCACGCTTCCCTCGAGGATAGCCGGGAGAAGGATGGCCCACGCCTGGGTGACCGCCTGGCTGGAGATTCCCCCGAACCGGATCGATCGGCCATGACGCGGCGGCTGCGGGAGGACCTTGTCGAGGCGATAAACACCCTTCCCGAGGATCAACGGGAGGTTTTTCTTCTCAGGGAGTACCACGGCATGCCTTTCCAGGAGATCTCCGAGGTCGTCGGAGCAAAGATCGGAACGGTCAAGAGCCGCATGCGCTACGCCCTGGAAACGCTTCGGCGCGATCTCGATTCTTATGAAAACTATGCGAGGACGTTGCCATGATCCGGGACTGCATGGAATTCAAGGATCTGCTGGTCGACCTGGTCTACGACGAGGTGGAGGATTCCGTGGCCGCCATGCTGCGCGAGCACGCCATGGGTTGTATCGAATGCCGCGGTGAGCTCGAGTCCATCCTTCTCACCCGAAAACTGGCCTCCACGCTGCCGGAACCTCAGCTCGGCGAGGATTGGGGCCTTTCTATTCTGGCCATGGCCGATGAAGCGGCCGCGCGTTTTGCAAGCAATGCTGCGAGCGAAGACAGGGTCAGCGACGCATCGTTCGACGAGCTTGTGGGCATCCTGGACGACAAGCCGGGTTTCTTCGAGAACCTGCGGGCGGTTTTACTCAGACCGGCTATAATAACCGCGGCGGCGGCCTCCGTCGTCTTCGCCGTCACCTTTTTCCTTCTCCAGAACGCCGGGCATCAATCCACTTCCGCCGACGGCGATATTCTCGGGGCGCCGTTCACGGGCCCGACCTATCTGGAAGAGATGGCGCAGGGCACCGCATCTCCCGATATGACGGTCCCGAACCGCCCCAGGCGCACCCTGGAGGCGCCGGCCAGGGAGGAAACGGCGAAGCTGGCGGCGCTGGAATCCGCCGCCCGGATGGCGACCGGCAGGGGAGGGCTCCAGTCGTCCGACGGCAGGATCGGCACAGCGGGACCGACTCCGAAGAACCCGGCGGACAAGTTTACGATGGACGATTCCGTCCTCGCGAAGAAGAGTAAATCGGCGCCTTTCGCTCCGGCGCCTACCATGCCGGCAGCTCTCGCCGAGGATCTCGACACCCCGGTCGGTGCGGCCGCCGGCAAATCGGCAGTCGGGACCGGATACGGCAAGAATGAGGCCTCGGGCATGTTCGATACGGTAGCGCAGGAACCTTCCGCCGGTGGAGAGGCTCTTTTCCGGATCGGAATGGAGGCCTACAATCGGGGCGATTGCTCCTCGGCGACAGCGGCGTTTCAAAAGGTCGTCGATCCACCACTGGACGCGCCGGGCCGCATACCCGCCGCCCTCCACCACCTGGGTCGCTGCGCGAAGCGGACCGGACAATGTGGCAAGGCCCTGCTCAACTACGAGAACCTGCTCGATCGATATCCGGGATATGCCGGACGCTTCGAAGCCATGTGGGAAGCGATTGCGTGTCATCGCCGTCTGGGCCATGTGGGCAGGGCAACGGAGATCCTGGAGGAACTCGCGAAGAACCCGGCCTGGAGCGCACGAGCCAAAGCGGAGCTCCGCGATCTGGGCGCCCTCGACAAATAGCCGCGTCGCTGGAGCGTCAGCGTAAGCAACAGCGAGCGCCGACGCTGCTGCTTGAGTACGAGGGCCCGTGGCGCATGTTCAGATTGAACACGCCGGACTGGTCGCCGTCGTTCCAGGTCCCACCACGGAGCGCCGCCGCAGGAAAATGGGTCACATAGGTCCCCTGCAACTCCGCCGGGTCCACATTCCACGTTCCGTCGCCGCCGAACGCGCCGTCCTGATCCTGGCTCATCGCATCGGTCCCCTGGCCCCACCAATCCGATGTCCACTCCCAAAGGTTGCCTATCATGTCTTCCACGCCCCACATCGACATGCACGAGTCGACGCCGCCCGGAGACGCGCCGGCAAGACCGGTTGCACGAGGAGAGGTGTTGGTCGCGGCGATTCTGCACTGGTTGCCCATCTCGGCGCTGCCCGGGTCGTACGTGCCGGCGGCCGCGGCCTGCCACTGGGCGTTCGTGCATATCGACTTGCCCGATAGCTCGCAGCTCTGCTGCGCCTGGAACCACGTCACGTAGCGCGACGGCGTCACCCCGGTCACAGAGCAGGCGTACGACTCCTGGCTCACGATCCAGT
This sequence comes from Deltaproteobacteria bacterium, assembly GCA_030621515.1. Classification (GTDB taxonomy): domain Bacteria; phylum Myxococcota_A; class Polyangia; order JAAYKL01; family JAAYKL01; genus JAUVAN01. Next base: position 3,021 of record JAUXHN010000119.1, read on the forward strand.
TGCCGTTGTCGTGCATGGCCCAGTCGCTTTCTCCGCTTTCTCCGTACTGGTTTCCGGTGCAGTCCGCGCTCGCCCATGCACTCATCTCGTACTTGTCTATCCAGAAGCTACCCACCTTCACCATCCGGTCGGTCCCGCCGGCCAGCGTCTTTTCACAAAGAATGTAGTCGGTCACCGAACCGTTTCGTACATACCCCCCCGGGCAATCGGGCTCGTCGGCGATCACCTGCCCGTCCACCACCAGGTTGTTTCCGGCCGGCAGGACGCAGTCGGTCCCGTCGCAGTCGAGCCCCTCGCCTTGCAAGATGTAAGTCTGCGCCTCGGTGTCCCCCGCGAAGGCTGAGATCGCCATAAGCGCAACGGCAGCCACGCCGCAGAGTACTCCAGTCGGTGTTTCTCTCTTGTTATTCATCTGCTTCATCTTCCTATTTCTTTTCTTTTACCTTCTTCTTCTTCATTGCACCGAAGCGTCAGCGCAAGCAACAGCGAGCGCCTATATTACTGCCCGAGTACGAGGGCCCGTGGTGCAGGTTCAGAGTGAACACGCCGGCCCAGGAGCCGTGGTTATAGGGTCCACTCCGGAGCGTCGCTGCGGAAAAATAGTTGGTATAGGAACCCTGAAACTCCGCCGGATCCACATTCCACGCTCCGTCGCCTCCGAACATCGCGTCTTGATCCTGGCTCGTGAAATCGGTCCCCTGACCCCACCAGTCGCTCGTCCATTCCCACAAGTTGCCTATCATGTCTTCCACGCCCCACATCGACATGCACGAGTCGACGCCGCCCGGTGACGCGCCGGCAAGCCCCGCGGCCCGTGGAGAGGTGTTGGTCGCGGCGATTCTGCACTGGTTGCCCATCTCGGCGCTGCCCGGGTCGTGCGTGCCGGCGGCTGCGGCCTGCCACTGGGCGTTCGTGCACATCGACTTGCCCGAAAGCTCGCAGCTCTGCTGGGCCTGGAACCACGTCATGTCGCGCGACGGCGTCACGCCGGTTATCGAGCAGGCGTACGACTTCTGGATCACGCCCCAATTGCCGTTGTCGTGCATGGCCCAGTTATCGGCACTCGCCCCGAACTGCGTACCTGTGCAGTCCGCATTTGGGAAGGCGCTCGTCTCGTACTTGTCTATCCAGAAGCCGCCCACCTTCACCATCCGGTCGGTCCCTCCGGCCAGCGTCTTTTCACAGAGAATGTAGTTGGTCACCGATCCGTTTCGCGCGTACCCACACGGGCAATCGGGCTCGTTCGCGATCACCTGTCCGCCCACCACAAGGTTGTTTCCGGCCGGCAGGGCGCAGTTGGTCCCGTCACAGTCGAGCCCCTCGCCTTGCAGAATGTATGTCTGCGCCTCGGTGTCGCCGTATGGGTTCGTGAGCGTCAGCGTGAAGGCGCCGGCCACCAGACCCGTCGGCAGCGTCAGCGTTCGCTCGGTTGAAGTCCCTCCCGCCATGAATTCCAGGCCGTCGGCTGCGGTAAAAACCGCCGTGCCGCCGCTGGTTTGTTGCAGTTCACAATCCGTCACCGTATCCAGGCGCTCTCCGGTTACCGTCCAGGCGTACCGGAAGCGATGATTTGCGGGAGACGGATCGGTGACCCCCGAGGTGTCCCCGTTGACGTCCCGGAGCGAGCCGTCTCCGTCGATGCCGGTAATCACCGGCGCGAGGTCGGTATCGGTATCGGTATCCGTATCTGCATCTGTATCCGTATCTGTGTCGCCTCCGTCAGGGCGCGGGCCACCACGCTCTACGTCAGTCATCAGGGCGTTGCAGGAGGTGAGAAGTAAAATGACGATGCCCGCCTTCGCCAAGGCTACGGCGGGTGATCGTTTTGCAGTCATTTAGAACCTCCCCCGGAAGACCAGGCCGCCCGGTCCGGGCAGCAACGAGACCACGGGCGCATCGTGATTCGCCCCTACTTTGGTTTCCTTGTCTCGCCCGGCAATGAGAAGCACAATCCCCGTCGCCGCGAGCACTCCGCCGGATACTATCAGCACCGTGCTCGCCGTGGCCAACCCGTCCCGGCTATCCAGCAGTCCGTAATCATCTTCGTAGCACACGCCGTCTTCGCAGGCTTTCTCCACATCGCCGTTCTTGCCGAGCGCCAGGCCGCCGGTGATTCCGCCTCCCACCAGTAAAGCGCCTCCGATTCCCACCGAGACCCAACCCCAGGTTTTCAGCGGGGAGAGGGAAGTGGACGCAGTGGACGGAACGGACTTAGTGGATGGTGTGGACGCAGTGGACGGGGCGGGAGCCGGTGGCTCCTCGGACGTTTCGGGGGTCAGGTTCACCTCCGCCGTTCTTCCGCCACTTACCTGCATGCTTTTCTCGGCCAAAATTTCACCGTTGGCGATCGCCTTCACCACGATACGCAACGACGCTGTCACAGGCAGCTCTCGATCGAGCGGAGCGGTCCCCCTCTCCACGCCGTCCACGATCACCACCGCTCCTTTCGGCGCGGTCACTTTCAAAAAACCCACCATCCCCCTGAGCCGCACGATTTCTTTTTGCACCGCCGCCTGCCGCTCTTGCGAAACCTCGTCGCCTCCCTCGGCCAGGTAACGCTCTAACGCCTCCAGCGCCGGCCCGTATCGTTTCCCCGCCGTCTCGGCCTGCCCGATGTTGTAGAGGAGCTTCCACGAAGGCTTTAAGCGGTACGCCTCGCGAAAGCCATCCGCCGCCTCGGTGAATCGTTCATCGGCGAACGCCGCCTTTCCCTGAGCGAACGCCGCCTTTGCCGCCGCTTCGTCTTCCCCAGCGCGAGCCGTACCCACGGCCAAAAGAAGACAAAACATCGGCGCAACGACTATGTATGTCCACCACATGAATCATCCTTTCATCGCAAGGAATTTTCATCGTCTGGAAAAACCCGTTTATTTGCAAGAAATTGTTATCGTTGCCCCTATTTCACCGAATCAAGGCTCGGCTCCGACCTGGACCACGAGCAGATCAGCCGGCAGAGCAATTAGAATATTTGAAAAAAGATTGCCCAAGGCGCCATAGCGAGTATACACATGCTCCAAATCTGCCCCTGGTTGTGGCCGGTTTGATGTAGATGTAAAAGTAAAATCAAGCAGCAAAACCACGGATGCAAATGACCGCTGAGCAACTTGGAATCGATGTCGGATCAACCAACGTGAAGCTCTGCCTTCTCGTGGACGGCGTGGAAGAAAAGCACGCCATTCTCGCCCATGAGGGAAACGTATCCACCGCAGTGAATACCCTCCTTGATGAAATGGGAATCCCGGGCAGGGGCACGCCGGTTTCGCTGGTCACCGGGACCGAGGGAAGGCGTCAGGTAAAACTGCCCGGGGTCATCGCGCCCGTCGCCGTGGAGCGCGCCCTGGCCGAGCTGAAGATCAATCCTCGCGCCGTCGTTTCCATGGGGGGAGAGGATCTGGTGGTCTACTCCCTCGACGAAGCGGGCCGGATAACCAGCACCCACGCCGGCAACAAGTGCGCATCCGGCACCGGTGAATTCTTCAAGCAACAGCTCGGTCGCATGGATCTCGATCTCGATAACCTGGAGGAAGCGGCAAAGGGCGCCGAGGTTTGCAAGCTCTCGGCTCGGTGCTCGGTTTTCATGAAGTCCGATTGCACGCACCGCCTGAACAAGGGCGAATCGACAGTGGGGGACATAGCGCTCTCCCTGAGCAAGGTGATGGCGGACAAGGTGTCGGAGTTCCTGACCAAGGCGCGGATCTCGGGAGGAAAGGTCGTGCTCGTAGGCGGCGTCACCCGCAACCGGTTCATGGTCGATTTTCTCGCCTCCGCCTGGCCCGACATTGAATTCGTGGTGCCTTCCGAGGGCCCCTATTTCGAGGCTTTCGGCGCCGCTTTGCTGGCGGCCGACCAGGGAAGCGATCTGCCGGATCGGGGCGATCTGTTTTCGGATGGCGCCTCACTCTCTTTCGCCACTTTCCCCTCCCTCGACAATCTCGAGGAGCGGGTACGATACTTCCCTTCGATGAGGGGAAAATTCGATCCGGACGCCGAGTACATCCTGGGCGTGGACGGCGGATCCACCACAACCAAGGTGACGCTGGTCAACATCGAAACCCTGGAGATCGTGGCCGAGCATTACGGACGAACCCACGGTGATCCTGTAGGCGCACTCAAGGAGTGCATACGCCGGGTCGACAAGCAACTCGACGGGGCGCGACCCAGGATCTCTCTGGTCGCCACCACCGGTTCCTCTCGCGAACTCCTCGGCGTATTTCTGGAGACACCGGCGGTCTATAACGAGATCATAGCTCACACCGTCGGAACGACATATTTCGAGAAAAGTGTGGACACCATCTTCGAGATCGGTGGTCAGGACGCCAAGTACGTGCTCATCAACAACTCGGTGCCAATCGATTACGCGATGAACGAGGCGTGCTCCGCAGGCACGGGATCTTTCCTGGAAGAGTCGGCCCGGGGCGACCTGAGCATCGACGAGGCTGCGGCGATCGGGCCGCTGGCCATGAAGGCGAGAAACCCGCTCAAGTTCGGCGAGCACTGCTCCGCGTTCATCAACTCCGACATCCGAAAGGCTATTTCGCAGGGCGCCGGCAGGGAAGACATCGTCGCCGGACTCGTGTTCTCCGTGGTCGCCAACTACCTCCACCGCGTGGTGGGCAATCGCCGGATCGGAGATCACATCGTCCTGCAAGGCGGCGTGGCCAAGAACCCTGCTGTTCCGCTCGCCTTCGCAAGGCTGACCGGAAAGAACATCATCGTCCCGCCGGATCCGGAGCTTCTGGGCTGTTTCGGCGTGGCCCTCATGGCCAGAAACAAGTGGCGTGAGAAACGACTGGACAAGGGATCCTTCGATCTCGGCGAGATCATGGATCGCACCATCACCACCAGGGGAACCTTCACCTGCAAGGCCTGTGAGAACTTGTGCTCGATCCGCAACCTGATCGTTTCCGGGCACAAGTACCCGTTCGGCGGCCGCTGCTCCAAGTTCACCAACGCCAGAAAAAAGAAGAAAATCGATGTCGACAAGATCGTCGACTACACGCAGTTGCGCACAAAAATGATGTTCGAGGACTTCGCGCCGAATCCGGACGATCTCATTCCCTCCACCGACAAGACGGTGGGTGTTCCGGTCGCGTTCTCGATCCACTCTCTGTGGCCCTTTTACTCCTGGTTCTTCCACAGCCTGGGCGTCAAGCTCGTGCCGTCTACCGAGATTTCCCCCGAGGGAATAGCCCGGCTGGAGAGCAACTACTGCTTTCCGGCGGAGATCGCTCACGGCGCGATCCAGGATATTCTGGACAAGAAGACCGACTATATCTTCCTGCCGTTCTTCCGCGACATGCCCTCCGACGAGAAGGACCCGGTGCACGCCACGGTCTGCCCGCTCACCCAGGGGTTGCCCTTCTTTGCTCGCCAGGCTTTCAACATGGATGATTCCACTGTTCTGCGTCCCCTCGTTTCGTTCAAGGAGGGATGGGAGGCGAGCCGGGAACCATTCGTCGAGGTCGCCCTCAAGCTGGGACTTACCCGCGAGGCGGGCTCCGCAGCATACGACAAGGGGCTCAAAGAGTATCGCCGGTTCATGGACGCGTACCGGGAGGTGGGGCTCGAGGTCGTGGAGAAAATCAAGGCCGATCCGGACACAATCTACGTGGCCCTGCTCGGCAGGCCTTACAACGCGTTCACCAGCGACGCCAACATGGGGATCCCGCGCAAGTTCATCTCCCAGGGAGTGACCATCGTTCCCTTCGACATGATCTACGAGCCGGATGCTGAGATCTATCCAAACATGTACTGGTACTACGGCCAGCAGGACATGAAGGCTGTTCGTAAGATCGCCGGGATACCAAACCTGTATTCGGTGTGGATCACCAACTTCTCGTGCGCGCCCGACTCGTTCATGCTTCATTACCTTCGCTGGATGATGGGCCAGAAGCCGTACCTGGCCCTGGAGATCGACTCGCACTCGGCGGACGCGGGTATCGACACGCGCATCGAGGCGTTCCTCGACATCGTGGACAGCTACAGGAAGGCCGATCTCCCTTCTGAAACGAACGAATTCAACCCCCGATACGAGATAAAACAAAAAACTGAGTTCGTGGACATTGTCGATAACGTCACCGGCGAGAAGATCGACATCCGGGACGATCGGGTCACGCTCATGTGGCCTTCAATGGGCGACCTCTCCACCGAGGCCACAGCGGCGGCGGCGGCCAAAACCGGCATCACGTCACTCCACCTGCCGGTTCCCAACGTGGAAACGACCCAGCTGGCCCGAAATGTTGCTTCGGGCAAGGAGTGCATTCCCTCCCTGCTGGTGCTCGGATCGATCCTGCAATTCATCGATGAACATCCGCCCAACCAGCCCGACGAGATCCTGCTCTTTTTCGTTCCCAGCACTCTTGGCCCGTGCAGGACCGGACAGTATTTCGTTTTCTACGAACGTCTGTTCGCGGATCTTGGATGGGAGAACGTGCTCATCCTGGTGGGTGACTCATCCAATTCCTACAGGGAGATGGGCCCGACCTTCAACCGCGACATCTGGTGGGCGCTGGTGCTTGGCGACTACTTCACCGACGTGCGAACAGGTCTCCAGCTCATGGCATCGGACGTGAATTCGGCCATGAAGATCTTCAACGAGCGCTGGAAGGATGTGGTCGATACCATCAAGGTGCAGGGAGATGTGGAGCAGGCCGTCGCCCGGGCCGGCGCCGCGTTTACGGAAATTCCCAGGAAGCTCAGCCTTGACGACGTTCCACGCGTGTTGGTGGTCGGCGAGATCTACGTTCGTCGCGATACGTTTTCGGTTACAGAGATCACCGAATTTCTCGTGGAAAAAGGTATCTTTCCAAAGGTCACCGGGGTCACCGAGTGGATCGGCTACACGGATCATTGCCGCAAACGCAAGATGGAAAAAGACCGCGACGCCCAGGGGATGGTGGGGGCAATGCGTTCGGGAAACTGGAAAGAACGCGCGTGGTACCAGGTGGAAACTTTTTACAAGGAAATGGTCGAGCACAAGATCTCCAGGCACCTCAACCCCACCGGGCTCATTCCCCATGTTCCTCATGACATGGACGAGATAGTGGGTAACGCCGAGACCTGGTTTATCGATCCCGATCTGGAGAGTGAAGCCACCTGCTCATCCGGTGTTGCCGCCACGGGAATGGCGGACGGTTACAGCGGGATTGCCATCATCGCCCCCTTCGCCTGCTTGCCCGGGAGGCTCATCGAGGGTGTGTACGCTCCCTGGGCCAGGCAGCGCGGCTATCCCGTGATCTCACTCGAGAACGACGGTCAGCCCTATCCGCCGAACGTCGTGGCGCGCATGGAGATCTTCGCCCACAACGTCAATCGTTTTCAGCGCTAGAATTTGATCAGAGCTGTGCCCCAGAGATAGCCCGCGCCGAACGCGGAGAGCATGCAAATGTCTCCGGGTTTCAAATTGCCGGCTTTCTTGGCCTCGTCCATGAGTATGAGCACGGACCCCGCGCCGGTGTTGCCGATGCGATCGATGTTGGACGGCACCTTCGAGATCGGGAGCTTGAGCAACTCCGCGAGTTTTGCGTTTATCCGTCCGTTGGCCTGGTGGAAGAAGAAATGCTGCACGTCGGTGAACGTCCAGCCGATCTCATTGATGACTGCCCTGGCGCTCTTGATGAGCCGCTTGACCGCGTTCTTGAAGACCTCCTGGCCGATCCAGAACGGGTACTTTGTATGCCCGGGGATGAAACCCCTCTCTTCCCAGTAGGCCTTGCATTTTCGCAGCACTTCGGGCCAGACGGCCTCTCCCCTTGCGAGCCCCGGCATGTTGTCCGACGTCATCACCAGGTCGGACACGCCCGCCCCGTCTCCCTGGATGTCGGTCACGTACACTCCCCTGTCTCCCACGGCGGGACCGATCACCGCCGCCGAGCCGCCGTCGCCGAATATCACGCCGATCTGCCGGTCCACCTTGAAGTGCTCGAACTCCTTCTCTGCCATGACGATCAGGATGTGCTTCGCCTGCCCCGATCTGATGTAGACATCGGCCATGGAGAGACCGTAAATTACTGCGGGGCACTGGACGCGTATGTCGATGACAGGGATGGTGCGGGTGATCCCAATTGCCTGCTGAATCACCATCCCCGGTCCTGGATAGGTGAAATCCTGGAACATGGTCCCCATGATGATCATGTCGATGTCATCGGGCTCGAGTCCGGCGTCCTCGATGGCCTTCTTTCCGGCCTCCGCCCCCATGGACGCGGTTGTCTCCTCGGCGCTCGCGCGATGCCTGGATCTCACTCCGGTGCGACTGCTTATCCACTCGTCGGACGTATCCATCATCTCGGCGATATCGTCGTTGGTCAGTACTTCCTTCGGGAGGTAGGTGCCGAGTCCGACGATCATGGATGCGGGGTCTTTACAAGAAAAAATCAAGTTTCCACCTGCCCAACGGAGACAAGGAAATCGCCTTGCCTGCACCGAGGGCTCAATTTCCCGCGTATCTATTCACAAATACTGATGCTTGAAAACAAAAAAAAAGAAGCGGAACAAGAATCAATTGACGGATTGCATCATCTATTTCAATTTGAGGCGCTTTGCTTCTTCCGGATTCTCCGCCTTGAATTTGACCCAGTAGTTGCTCAGGGATTTCTTCATATCCCGGTGCAAGAAGAGAATACCGAAAAGATTGGGAACGGCCATGACCACGATGGCCACCGCCGCGAGGGACCACACAATTGTCGTGTCCGCCAGCGCTGCAAGGAAGAACGCGATGATGTAGACGACACGGTACGGCAACACGAATTTCGTGCCGAAAAGATATGTGACCGCCCGATCTCCGTAGTACGACCACGAGATCGCCGTGGAAAAAGCGAAAAGAAGGAGCCCCAGGGCGACGATATACTTCCCCCAATCCCCGAAGTGCCCTCTCTTGAAAGCCTCCGTAGTGAGCACCGCCGAATGGACGAGGGATCGTCCCCTTACCTCTATTTTTGTGTCCGCGAGCTGGCCGTCGACTACGGTGACAACGCCTCCCACCGTTTTTCCATCCTTGCGAAAGACCATATCCTCGGCGATCGACCTGGCGTGGATAACGGTAAGGTTTTGTCCACCGGCAATCTTGCCGTCCACCAGTTCGAGTTCTCCGGTGAAACTCACAACCCGATCTTCTTCTCCCCTGTTGATGTGCGTGGCGAGCTCTTGCACATGCACGCTGTCGTCTTCCGAGTACACTCCTTCGATGATCTCCATGTCCGCGCGCTGGAACTCGTTGGAGATCTTCTCCAGCCATACGCCCGAGGAGAGAATTGTCAGCCCGGTGATGGTACATATCACCAGGGTGTCGATGAACGGCTCGAGGATGGCGACCATGCCCTCGGAGACAGGCTCGTCTGCCCGAGCGGCGGAATGGGCGATGGCAGCGGAGCCCTGGCCCGCCTCGTTGGAGTAGAGACCTCTGCCCACACCCTTGGTGAAGGCGTACGCGAACGACGATCCGAGGAATCCGCCCATTGCCGCATGACCCGAAAAGACGCCCCCGAAGATCTGCCTGAACGAGGGAATGATGTTTTCGTAGTTGAAGATGATGACCGCGAAGGCTCCGATGAGATACACCACCGACATGAACGGAACTATTTTTTCCGTCACCTTGGCGATGCGCTTGATCCCGCCGATGATGATGAGCGCGAGCAGGACCGCAAGCACGCCGCCGGTGATCCACGGTGGGATGTGGAAGGTCGATTCCACCGAAGTGGCGATGTTGTTGATCTGGGGCATGTTGCCCGTCCCGAACGAGCAGATGAGCGTGGCCACCGCGAAGGCGACAGCCAGCCACTTCATGTTCATCTTTCGCTCCATGTAATACATGGGCCCGCCGGCGATGGTGCCGTCGTTATCCACAACGCGGTACTTGTGGGACAGGGTGCACTCCACGAACTTCGTGGTCATGCCCAGAAAGGCGGTGGCCCACATCCAGAACAACGCCGCCGGCCCGCCGATGTAGATTGCAAGCCCGACGCCGCCGATGTTGCCCGTTCCGATGGTTCCGGACAGGGCCGTGGTGAGCGCCTGAAA
>JAUXHN010000109.1 GCA_030621515.1 Deltaproteobacteria bacterium
ACCAGGCCAAGTACAAGGGCTTCACCTGGCGCAGCGAGTTCCTGTACGCGTACAAGGAAGTCCTGGATTCGAATATGAAGGACGCCGTGATCAAGTCATGGGGCGTGTACTCGTACGCGCAGATCAAACCCATTCGCAACTGGTACTTCGGCGTGCGCGGAGATCTCACCCAGCCTTTCCAGCTGGACAACGAAGGCGAATTCACATGGGGAGTCGTTCCCTACATCACGTGGTGGCAGAGCCCGTGGGTGAGATTTCGCCTGGAATACGATTACATCGACTGGGCGGACATGACAGGGATGGAGCCGGAGCACAGGGTGTTCCTGCAGACAACGTTCAGTGTCGGTCCACATAAACATGAACGATACTAGAGGAATAAAGAGGCACTAAGATGAAGAAAAACCAACATCACAATTTGAAATCCTCGATCCTGGGACCGGCCCTCGTTGGGTTGGCACTGTTCTGTATGATCCTGGGCGTCCCCGGGGTCGGCGCAGCAAAGGTCGGCGGCAAGATCTACGTGGTCGCCACGCTCACGGACTACGCGGCCATCGCTCGAGAGGTCGGCGGCGACAAGGTGAAGGTGGTCGCCATCGCCGAGGGAGACGAGGATCCCCACTTCGTGCGACCCAAGCCCAGTTACGCGCAGAAGCTGGCCAAGGCCGACCTGTTCCTCACCACCGGCCTCGACCTGGAGCTGTGGGGACCGGCCGTAATCGACAAGTCGCAGAACGGAAACATCAGGGAGGGACAGATCGGTTACGTGTCTGTGTCCGACGGTCTCAAGCTCCGGGAGATCCCTGCTGTGCTCGACCGCGGCCAGGGAGGCGTCCATGTGTACGGCAACCCCCATATTCACACCAGCCCGCTGAACGCCAAGACCATCGCCACCAACATCGCCATCGGCCTCAAGAAAGTCGACCCGGACAACGGCGACTACTACGCGAAGCAGCTCAAGAAGTTCAAGCGAAGCATGAACAACAAGATGTACGGAAAGGACCTGATCGGAATCCTGGGCGCAAAAACCCTGGACCGCCTGGCACGTTCCGGCAACCTGATCTCGTTTCTGAAAGACAAGGAGCTCGGCGGCGTCAAACTGATCGACAAGCTCGGAGGCTGGATGAAAGATATGCTGCCCCTGCGCGGCAAGAAGCTGGTCACCTACCACAAGAACTGGATCTACTTCACCAAGCTCTTCGGATTCGACGTGGTGGGCGAAGTGGAGCCCAAGCCCTCGATTCCGCCTTCTCCCAAGGACGTGGAACGTCTGATAAAGACCATGGGTCGGTTGAACGTCAAAGTCGTGCTCGCCGCTAACTACTACGACGAAAACAAAGTCAAAAAGATCTGCCGCGCGGTCGACGCCAAACCCATCATCGTACCCCTCTCCGTCAAGGGCGTGCCCGCCGTAAAGGTATACTCCCAGCTCATCGACCGCTGGGTCAAAGACCTCAAAGCCGGCTACGACGTGCAATAACAATTCCATTTCAGCATTTATTGCGGTAACTGAACCACTCGGAGGAAATCCACATGTCCCCATGGAAACTGATGATGCTGCCGTTCATGGAATGCCTTGTTCTGGTTGGCATTCACTCCTACCTGGGAATTCACGTGATCAAGCGAAAGGTCATTTTTGTTGACCTGGCCCTCGCCCAGATCGCGGCACTGGGAACCATCGTGGCTTTCCTGTTCGGCATCCATCCCCAAACGCCCGGCGCGTACGTCTTCTCACTGCTTTTCACATTCATCGGCGCGGCGGTGTTCTCCCTGACCCGGCTGCGGGATGAGCGAATTCCCCAGGAAGCGGTCATCGGCCTGGTGTACGCCCTCGCCGCCGCCGTCGCGATCCTGATCATCGATCGGGCCCCACACGGGGCGGAGCACATCAAGGAGGTCCTCACCGGGAGTATCCTGTGGGTCAAGTGGCAGACAGTCGTCATCGCCGCCGTGGTGTACGCGGCAGTGGGCGCCTTTCACTACGTCTTCCGGGAACGGTTCCTCCTGATCTCCAACGATCCGGACGAGGCTTACCGGCGCGGCATCAACGTCAGGCTGTGGGACTTTCTCTTTTACATGTCATTCGGTCTGGTCATCACCCTCTCGGTAAACACCGCCGGGGTCCTGCTCGTGTTCGTCTTCCTGGTGGTTCCCGCCATCATGGCGATCTCCATCACCGACCGGCTCATGCACCAGCTCCTCATCGGCTGGGGGGCCGGCACCCTGGTGAGCTTCGTGGGGCTGGTCGCAAGCTACACATTCGATTTCCCCAGCGGACCCATGGTTGTTTCGGTTTACGGCGCGGCGCTCCTTCTGGTGGCCCTTGTGCTCTACGTGATTCGATCGGCCCGACCGGGGGTTGCCGCCGGCTATGTGGCCGCGGGGATAGCCGCGACAGCCGTCATAACCATCGCCTTCTACATGATGGGAGGTCTTCTCTCCCCGGCTGATTGCGGACACGACCACGACTGCAAGGGCGAGAACCATTCCCTCGGGCACGGCGCAGATATGGATCATGACGATCACCATCACGACGACGTCACTCCCGAGGCCTCGCTCATCGAAAAGCTCTCCGCGGTCGACATCACCCAGCGATCCGGAATTCTGAAGGAAGTGACCGACGCGGCGGTGATCAACAAGGCAATCGCAGCGACAGACGACGAGGAGTTGCGGGTCGCCATGGCCATGAGGCTGCTCGCGCTCGATTCGCCGTCCGGCCGGGCCGTTCTACTGGAGATCATGAAGAGCGGCGAGATCCCGTTATTCAGAAACGAAGCAATGGACGCCCTGGTCAAATCCAGCGGCGACGATTTCGGCTACGCCCCCATGGACGAACCGGACTCCCAGGGCAACCTCGAAGCCCTTGTCAAATGGAACGCCTGGAACTCCAGGCAGTAGCGGGCAGGATCTAGTAGAGAACTACCCAGGCTTCATAAACCTCTCCGGGAAGAACCATGAAGGGGTTGTCAGCGAAATCACCCGAGAACAAAACGTTGTCTTCATCGTCGAGCGCATCGATCGACAGATTGTTGTTCTCTTGGAAGGGGATCACTTCTTCGATTGTGTACTCACCTTCATCGCAATCCACAAACTCATCAGCGAGGTTGATGTCAATTGTCGTCACACCGTTGGGGCCGCAACCAAGGCCGTTGTCGAAACTCCAGGTCACATGGATCTCACCCCTGGCCTGAAGCAGCATAATTTCATTGTCATGAGCGTCCTGATACGGAGCAGGTATCCCCATCGCCCCCTTTAAAAGGAACAGTTCGGTTCCCTCGTATTCCGCGAGGCCGACGACGCCGACAAAATAGGTCCCTTCCTTCAACCCGGGAATCGTGTACTCCAGATCGACGCAAGGCAAAGTGATCGCTTCGGCAAGAGGTTCTTCGTCACCTTCGTTCTCCCACACCGTAACGATCACATCGTCGATGGGCGTCTGCACGCCTTGTATGTTCCAGGAGCAGTTGGAGCCTCCGCCGATAGTCCACGTGATCGGAACATCGTAATCGATATCCGTATCGGTCGAATCATCGGGGCCATCGGAGAGATCTTCGTGATCGACACACGCGGATATCGCCAGGGCGATCGTCACGACCAAACCCAAAACTATCATTTCACTCCGCATGATATATTCCTCCAGGTCGTTCATCCGCCGTAGCTCGCGTTGGCGAGCGAAGGCGGACAAGCGTTTTCATTCCAATCATCTCCCCCCCTACTCTTCGAGGAATCGGGTAGCTTCCAGCGCAGCCATGCAGCCGGTGCCTGCCGCCGTGATCGCTTGTCTGTACACCTTGTCCTGCACGTCGCCCGCCGCATAAACCCCCTCGACGCTGGTCCTTGTGGAGTCCGACCTGGTAACGATATAGCCCTCGGCATCGACCTCGAGTTGTCCCCTGAGGAACTCCGTGTTGGGTCGGTGGCCGATAGCCATGAATACACCGTCCAGCGCGATCTCCTCTGTTTCGTCGCTGCGAGGGTCCTTGAGCCTGACTCCCGTGACGCCCGTGTCGTCGCCCAGGATTTCGTCTACCACCCGAAACCACTTGGGCTTGATCTTGTCGTTGTCCGCAACGCGCCCTGCCATGATCTTGGAGGCCCTCAACTCGTCCCGGCGATGAACCAGATAAACCTCCGAGGCATGGCTCGTCAGGTATAACGCTTCCTCCGCCGCAGTATCACCTCCCCCTACGACCGCCACTTTTTTCCCCCTGAAAAAGAACCCGTCACACGTCGCACACGCGGACACACCTCGCCCCTGAAACTCCTGCTCGGATGGGATGTTGAGCCACCTGGCCTCCGCTCCTGTCGCGATGATGAGGGTTTCCGCCGCTACCTCCCCCGCGCCCATCTTCACCCTGAACGGGCGGGACGACAGGTCCACTTCCTCCACTGTATCGACCAAAATATCCGCCCCCACGCGCTCCGCCTGCGCTCTCATTGTAGCCATGAGATCCGGTCCCGGGATGGGATCCTTGAACCCGGGGAAGTTCTCGATCTCCGTGGTGATCATCAACTGGCCGCCGGGGGCCAGCCCCTCTATCACCAGGGGCTTGCGGCCGGCTCGCGCGGCGTAAATAGCCGCCGTGTATCCGGCGGGTCCCGAACCGACTATCACGACATCTCTGGCTTGCGTATCGGCCATTGTTTTCCTCCATCGGGTTCACTTGATCGAGCGAAGGTTAGTCACCAGCGTGTCCCTCGTCAACCGACGCCAGGTGTGGCAAGCTGGACAGAAAAGGCATTTAAGGGGTTGATTTTTCTAGTAACGCTGTCAATATTCAGTGATAATGTTTGCGACGTCCAAAGAACCATGAGCCGACAAAATAATACACATGGATCCGATGAAGAAATGAACCTCTTCTCTGAACACTTCGAGTACCTCGAAAACATTCTGCTCGATGTGCTGATCCTCTTGAACGAGGAGGGGACCATTCTCCGTATTTCCTCCACGGTCGAAAAGGAACTCGGTTATCCAACGGCGCGATACGTGGGAAAAAGCAGCGCAGACTTCATTCACGAGGACGATCGTCGAAAAGCGCGAAGAACGCTCGCGTTCGCCCGAGACAACCCGAACATACCCATCACCAGCGAAGTTCGCCTGGAGCGCTCCGACGGAAGCTGGAACCTGTACGAAAACAGGGTGCACAATCTCCTCCACGATCCGTCAGTTCGCGGAATCCTGATCCTGTCACGGGACATCTCTGAACGGGTCGAGGTCGTCGACAGCCTGCTGCAATCGATGACAACCCTCGAGACGACAAACGCCCTCATGAGCCTTTCCATGGAGACCGACAGCTCCACGCAATTGCTGGACAGGGCGCTGGATCACATCCTCTGCCTCGACCGCCTGTCCCACGATCCGACCGGGGGAATCTTTCTCATGGATCACGCCACCCGTCACCTGACCCTGGCGTCTTGCAGAGGCCCCAATCAAGCCGAGGTGCTGACCTGCAAGATCATCGAGCACGAGGATTGCGCATTCGTCCGGGCGGCCCGGACCGGGCAGGCGCTGCTCGTCACCGGTCCCGAGCCCTCGTCCGTCGAGTGTCCCGATGTCTGCAAGCCCAATCGATACGCGATTCCCATAGAATCGAACAGTCAGGTCCACGGCGTGCTCGCGCTGTGGTCCTCCAAGGATACCGTGCCGACCATGGCCATCGGGAAGGAACTGAAACTGATAGCCGGCGTGCTGGCCAAGATCCTCAAGAAGCTCCGCATGGACGAGGAAAACGTCCGCCTCGCCTCGATACCACGGGAAAATCCGGACCCGATCATCGAGTGCGGCCCCGACGGCTCGATCACTTACGAGAATCCCGCCGCGAAGGCGCTCATGTGGCAACACGGCCTGGAGGCCAACGATCTGCTTCCCTCCAACCACAAGGATATCATCGAAACCTGCATGAAGGGCTCATGCTCCACCAGACACTCCCGGGGTGAGGTAGGGGACAGGCTGTATCACTGGACCTACCACCCGATCCCCGCCCTGAACCGACTTCACATATCCGGTCGTGACATCACGGATCTGGACCGGGCGCAAAAACGACTCGTGTACGACGCCATGCACGACGGGCTCACGGATCTCCCCAACCGGAACCTGCTCCTCGATCGCATCAACACCGCGCTTGGGATGGCGCGGCGCCGAAGCGATTACGGGTTTGCGGTGCTCCTGTTGGATCTCGACCGATTCAAGGTATTAACCGAAAGCCTGGGGCATTCCACCGGAGATAAGATCCTCGCCGAGGTGGCCGCTCGCCTCGTTCAATGTGTCAGCACGGAGGACACGGTCGGCAGGATCGGCGGAGATGAATTTATGGTGCTGATGGAAGACGTGAGCGATCTGGCGAGCGCCGTCCAAACAGCAAATATTATACAGGAGCGGCTAAGCGCGCCGATGCAGCTCGGGAATTCCAAGGTGATCATCACCACAAGCATGGGACTGGTGCTGAGCAAACCGACGTACGAGAGCGCGGAGGAGATCCTCGGTGACGCCCATACCGCCATGTATCGCTCGAAGGGACTGACTCGTGGAAAGTGCGTGGTCTTCGACGAAGCCATGTATCATAGCACCCTGAAACGCCAGCGTGCCCAGTCCGATCTCCAGAGTGCCCTGGACCATAATCAGTTAACAGCTTACTACCAGCCCATCCTCTCTCTGAAAGACCTGAGGATTCGTGGCTTCGAAGCGCTTGTTCGCTGGAATCATCCAAGCCGCGGGCTCGTGTTCCCCGACGAATTCATACCGCTTGCCGAGGAGACCGGCCTGATCGCCCCCCTGGATGACCAGGTACTTGAGTTGGCATGCAAGCAACTCAGAAAGTGGCGCGACTCCAAGATGCCCCTGGCCTGGGTTTCAGTGAACCTGTCCGCCCACCAATTCAAGGACGAGGATCTGGTCCCCAAAATCCTGCAAATCATCAATTCCACCGGCGTCAACCCCCGAAGGCTGCAGCTTGAGATCACCGAGGGAACCGCCGTCGAGGATCCCGAGCGAGCCGTGAAGATGCTCGGGGATCTCCAGGAACACGGCATCCGGGTGGCCCTCGACGACTTCGGCACCGGGTACTCCTCCATGGCCTACCTCAAGAGATTGCCCATCGACGCGCTGAAGATCGACCGTTCTTTTATCCAGGGTCTGCCCGAAAGCCAGGACGACGCGACCATTGCAAAAACCGTGATCGCCATGTCGCAGGCCATGGGCCTCAAGGTCGTGGCCGAGGGGGTGGAGAACGAACGACAGGCAATGTTCCTGAGATCCATGGGCTGCGACGAGGTGCAGGGATATCTTTACGGTCGACCCATGACGAGCAGTAATGCTACCGAACTCCTGAAATCGGGGATCAAGGGTAGGAAAAACTAAACCGCCGGTCTTACCAGCGATTCCCGCCGCCGCCGCCACGGTCGCCACCGCCACGGTTGCCGCCGCCGCGATTTTCCCTGGGGCGCGCTTCGTTGACCGTCAAATTACGACCATCGTGCTGGAAATCGGTCAGTCCCTCGATCGCGGCCTTGGCCTCCGTGTCGTTCAACATCTCCACAAAACCGAAACCGCGCGAACGACCCGTATCGCGATCAGTGATCACCTTCGCGGAATCGACGGCGCCATAGGCCTCGAACAATTTACTGAGTTCCTGATCGTCTGTGCCGAATGGCAAATTGCCCACGTAGATCCTCATTGCTTCGCTCGCTCTTCTTGCCCGAGACTCGCCAACAAAACCTGCGCTTTTTCCCGGGCAGCTACGCGCCGGCTTCGCGCCCCTTGTCAACAGGGGAACGCATAGAGAGTACAGATGACATCAAAAAAAACAAGACAGTGAACAAATAATAGTGGTCCAAAAACGGGCTTCGCGTAACTTCACAGGTAAATGCATGCACAATGGTCAAAAAAATGCTGTATATGTTTCACCGCGCCAAAGAAATCCCAAGGAGGGTAACTATGAGCAATAAAGGTTTATCAATCGTGTATCTTTGCCTGGCCTGCCTGGCGGCATTCTTCTCGGGTTGTGACGGGGCGCCGGAATTCTGGCGCGGCGACGCAGGAGACCTGGACACCGATACCGACGGTGATTCCGACGGCGACAGCGACTCTGACTCCGACAGCGACTCCGACTCCGACAGCGACAGCGACTCCGACTCCGACAGCGATTCCGACAGCGATTCCGACAGCGATTCCGACAGCGATCCGTGCACGGTGACTATCGAACTCCCGATTGGCGATAATCTGGTAATTGAGGGCAAGTGCCAGACATCCGGATCGACCTGCGAGGGCGGAACCCTCGAGGGCGTCGAAGGAGTCGATCCCGCAGGTACTTGCAGCTCTCCGCTGGTCTGCTGCATCAACGCCGACGAGTGTTCGAATATGGAGTTGGTCACCGATTGGGGCACTTTCAATTTCTTGTGCCAGGACGAGGAATGCCCGGAGATGGGGGGCCAGCCCTCGGGATTCCCCATCGGATGCCCCGGCGGCGATTTCTGCTGCGCGGATATTGCCATGCCCGGCGCGCAAGGCGTCAAGTAGCCACCCAACACCAGGGCACCCCTCTCATATATATGTCTGACACTACCAACCCCGCAAACGCCGTCGTTTCAATTGCCCGATTGGACAGCTACGATCCAGCCGCTGTCGACGAAGCCCTCGTCACGCTCCTGAACCCCCTCGGCGGCATGGAAGCGTTCGTCGGTCATGGAGACCGGGCCGTTCTCAAGCCCAATTTCCTCTTCGCCAAACCCCGCGAAAATGCCGTCTGCACTGATCCGGAGATCATCAGATCCGTCGCCAGGGCAACCGCCGCATCGGGGGCCTCGACCGTCACCGTGACGGACAGCCCGGGAGTGGGCACCGCCCGCCGTTGCGCGAGGCAGCTCGGACTTCTGGACGACGAGTCCTTCGATGTCGTGAACGTGGACAAGGGATCGGGGATCGCCCCAAAAGGAACGGAGTATCATCAACTGTTCCTCTCCAGACAAATGATGGAAGCGGATCTCCTCATAAACCTCCCCAAGGCGAAGACCCATGGACAGATGATCGTCACGGCGGCGGTCAAGAACACATTCGGCGCGGTGATCGGATTGGAGAAAGCCCAGTGGCACTATCGATCCGGCAGAGATCCAATGGATTTCGCCAGGCTCATCGTGCACATCCACTGCGCGATCGCGCCGCGCCTGAATATCCTGGACGCAGTGGTCGGCATGGAGGGCAACGGCCCCGGGTCGGGAGATCCACGGCGGCTCGGTTTCCTCATGGCCTCGACAAACGCCCACGCTCTCGATCATACACTGTGCCGCATACTCGAAATGGATCCGGACACGGTCCACACCCTGGCCGTCGCGAAGGAGATGGGGCTCCTCCCCTCACCCGACCGAATAGAGATCACGGGCGCCGATCCCGACAGCCTCCGCCCTCGCCCGCCATGGAAGCCGGCACGTCCGAGCCTCGTTCAAAACATGGCTGGACCGACCTGGATGATCCCGGTCATCGACAGGCTGATGTCCTTGCGACCACACATAGATCACAGCAAGTGCATCGCCTGCGGCCAGTGCATTCCCTCATGCGCCGCCGGGGCCATGGAAATCGTGGCACAAGGACCCATGTCCCAACCCCGGCTCGAGATCGACAAGAAAAAATGCATCTCCTGTTTCTGTTGCCAGGAGATCTGCCGCGAGGGCGCCATATCCGTCCGCGCCGGCTTCGCCGCCCGGTTGCTGGGTCTTGGAACGCGGTAGTGCTGATGGTATTGTGGACAACATGAAATCATTCTACCTCCCAATCCTGACGGCTCTTTCCCTGTTCTGCTTTTCCTGCTCGGGGGCGGTGGACGATCGGTTGAAGTCGGGGGCGGATGAAGATGTCACGGCCGACGCGGGCAACGAAGAGCCTCACCCTGGAGTGCTGCTCGTCGATGAAGTCTTAGACCCGGCGACGTCAGACGATCCCATGCCCCACGACCCCGCACCGGTCGAGACGCACGTTGACACTGTTGAGAGTATCGCTCCGATCCCGACAGAGCCATACGTCGACGAACCCGCTCCCCCCGATCCCGGCGCCACTTACTGCGAGCGGCAAAGGGCCGAAAAGCAAGCCGTGCCCACGCACTCCTCTCCTCCCATCCCCTGCGACAAGGTGGATCGCCTGGTGTATTACACGCGGGGTTCGGAGGGCCCCTGCGGGCCTGTGCGAAAGTTCTCCATCGAACGCAAAGGCGCGTCGAAGTTGGAACGAACAACTCCCGGTTTCAAGGGCAACAAGCGCAAATGCGCTGCCCCATCCATCTCGCGAATCAAGATGAAGGCAAAGGAATCCGCCAGGATCATCGATTCCGTATGCGCGGATTTCAACGAGCACTACTCCATGTCCGCAGGAGTGGGCTGCGCCTCCTCCTCGCAACGTTTCTACTTCTACCAGGGAAAACAAAAGATCGGCGAGACCCGAAGCCTGCCCTGCCCTCCTTCGGCACTGCACGATTCGCTGGAGCGGATGGAATCCCTGATGAGTAGACATTAACCCCGAGGATACCTATGAACAAAATCACTCTCATTACCGTTTTTATGACCCTCCTTGCGACCGTCGGTTGCGGCGAGGTGCAACCCCCTGAAGACAAGCCCGGCAAGGAGACCCTGGAGTCGAATGACACCGTCGATGTCGCGGACAACGGACCCTGTCGCCCGGATCTCTCCCCTCTCCCGCCTAGCGGAGAGGGCATGTGGCCATGGGACGGGCTCGGGGATCTGGACGAGGACGCCCTGAAAAAGCGCGGGTTGAAGGTACCCCTCGAGGATCTGTGGACACCCGGAAAGGGCGGCCTGGCCGGCGCGGCGGTCGGTCTGAGGGGATGCTCCGCGTCGTTCGTGTCGGCGGA
The DNA here is from genome assembly GCA_030621515.1 of Deltaproteobacteria bacterium. GTDB lineage: Bacteria > Myxococcota_A > Polyangia > JAAYKL01 > JAAYKL01 > JAUVAN01. The sequence goes on from JAUXHN010000109.1 coordinate 10,851, forward strand.
CGGCCTCATGATCACCAATCACCATTGCGCCTTTGCGGGAATCCAGCGCAACTCCACGCCCGAAAACAATCTCCTGGAGACGGGTTTTCTGGCGAGCGATCGCTCCGGAGAACTGGATGGACACGGCCTTCGCGCCTTCGTCTTCATGAAGCAAACCGAGATAACCGAACAGATACTCCGCGACATGCCGAAGGGCGGATCCGATCTCGAAAGGATCGAGATCATAGAGGCGAGGGAGAAGGCGGCCGTCAAGGAATGCGAGAAAAAACCGAACACCCGCTGCCGCGTGTCCCGCAACAACGACGGGCTGGGGTTCATCCTGCTGGAAAACCTGGAGCTGAAGGACGTCCGTCTGGTCGCCCTTCCGCCCCAATCCCTCGGCGAATTCGGCGGGGAAGTCGACAACTGGCAATGGCCGCGACACACCATGGACTTCACGTTCGTGCGCGCCTACGTCGATCCGGACGGCAAGCCCGCCGAGTACTCGAAGGACAATGTTCCATACAGGCCGGAGGCCCACTTCAAGATAGGCGTGGGAGGTGTCTCCCCCGGCGATCTGGTGATGGTAGTGGGAACACCCTACCGGACCGCGCGATACCGCACGCTGGCTTCGGTGCGCCGGGATCTGGAGTGGTATTACCCCACACGCGTGAACCTCTTCACCGAATGGATAGGCGTGATGGAAAAGGTATGCGCGGACTTCCCTGAGTCCTGCTTGCCCACGACCGGCATGGTAAAGAGCCTCAACAACGCCCTCACCAACGCCCGGGGGATGGTCACGGGCCTGGAGCGCGCCGATGTTCTCGAGAAGAAGGCGAAGCAGGAACGGGAGTGGCAAAAATGGGTGGCCGCGGAACCCGAACGCGCCGCACGCTGGGGGACCGCCCTCGACGATTTGACCGGGTACATGGAGCGTGGCGACGAGGGACGGGATCGGGACTTTCTCATCCGCTACATCCTGTGGGGCAACAAGTTGATGGGCTTTGCCCGCACGATCACCAAGTGGCATTCGGAACAGCTCAAGCCCGACGGGGAGCGGGAGCCCGGGTTCCAGGACCGGGACCGGGACAACACCCTCGACGATCTCAGGCAGGCTCAGCGCAGTCTGGATCCCGAGGCGGATCGCCGGATCCTGGCAATGTTCCTCGATCGTCTCGGCAGGCTGCCGCAGTCCGAGAGGATCGCCACGTTCGAGACGGCCCTGCGCGGCGACTACGGGGAGGCTTCCATAAAGCGTTTCGTGGACCGGCTATACAGAGGTTCTCGACTCATGGATGTCTCCGTTCGAGAGGACCTCTTCGGCGCGGACATGGACCGACTGAAGGGTAGCGCGGATCCGGCAATTCGGCTCGCCCGGGAGATGGCCGGGGAGCTCGACGCTTACGACGACAGGAAAAAAGCGCGCAAGGGCGCGTTCTCACGGCTGCGCCCGCCCTACATCGAATCGCTGGTGGAGATGAGGGGCGCCGCGTTCTACCCGGACGCCAACGCCAGTCCCCGTATCTCTTTCGCTACCGTGGCGGGATACAGTCCCCGGGACGGCGTATGGCATACGCCCCTGACGACCCTCTCCGGGTTACTCGCCAAGGTTACCGACGAGAAACCCTTTGACGCGCCCGACAACGTGGTGAAGGCCATCCGCGACAAACAGCTGCCCTTTGCCGACGGCCGGCTCGGAGACGTTCCCGTCTGTTTCCTGTCCAACGCCGACACCACCGGCGGAAACTCGGGAAGCCCCGCCCTCGACGCGAATGGACACCTGGTGGGGTTGAACTTCGATCGGGTCTACGAAAACATCAGCGGCGACTACGGTTACAATCCCCGCCTCTCGCGAAATATCATGGTGGAGATAAGATCCGTGCTCTGGTATCTCGACGCCGTCCTCGACGCCGACAACATCCTGAAAGAGCTTGGGGTGAGGTGACTACGGCCGGTGTTTCCTACCAGGACTCTACGCCCATGCTGTCCTCGCCCACATAGCAGACCGGCGGGCAGTCGTCCCCGTTGGGTTTGTTCTCTTTATACTCGGGGACGAGAACACGCTCGCCGATGATCCATCCGTCGTGTTCCACGGTCACGAGCACCGATGCCGGGGCTCCCGCAATGACCAGCCAGATCTTGCCGGCGCCGGGGTCGTTGACCGCATCGATGAGATCGAGATCTCCCATCGAACAATCGAAGCCCTCTTCCGGATGGCTCAGGTAGCACTCGATGAAGTACTGCTCCGTATCGGGTGTCTCGAGCATGAATCTGTAGGATCCGGCCCGGAAGGCATCGTTGTCCGCCCTTATCACTTCCACGAGAAGCTGGTGTTCGCACAGGATCTCCCCACAACCTTCGGGAACGCCGGAATCCGAATCCTCCCCGCCCATGCCCAGGATATCGCACGGGCCGGCGGCGCCCATTGTGACCATGGCCATGACCAGCATTGGTATTGATTGTCTGATAGTCATGTACAGATATTGCCAGACGGCTTATCCGGATCAAAAAAAGCTGCCATAAGATCTTTGACTTTCTTTACCGAAAAAGGCTCCCTCAACGGATGAAAAGTCACGGGCCGGGCATCATCATCGCGTCCACGGTGGTCATCATCGCCTGGCTGGTCCCCGATATCATCAGCTCGGATCCAGCGTTACCGCTCCAGCGGCTGGGCACCGCCACGGGTACCAATCTGATCTCCCTGGCAGCCAGGCCTGTTACCGCGGCGCTGATCCTGCTCGCGGCCCTCTCTCCCCTGAGCCGCGTTCCCGCGTCCATATTTTTCGTCCTCGCGGGGCTCACGAGCCTCGCTATTCCCTGCGTCTTTGGAGAACCGGCGTTGCCCATCGGCGGCCTCGGTGCGCTCGGCATCGCCTGCGGAACAATTATCGTTGCTGCGGGAGCTACCTGGAAATCCGGCAAGACATGGACGGGGATGACCGTCCTCGCCCTGTTTCCGGCTGTATGTATTGCCTTCGCCATCGTCGCCATCGCCACCGGCGAACACCCGCCCTCGTTCGCATCCCCCTTCAAGGAAGGCGTATCGATCTTTGCGGTTTCCACAATCGTGTTTCTGGGATGGGATGGTTTGAAGCGCTTTTAAACCGAAGGTCGATGATCGCGCTTCGTAAAATGTGCCTGTCATCGGCCCTCACTGCGCCAGCACCGCGGAAGTAAATCCCGCGGCCAGAAATGCGGCCTGCGGCCGAAAACGGCGGCGCCGTCATGAATCGTCTGTCCGCTCGAACTCCGGCACAAGGAGTCCGCTTTCGTGTCGTTGCCACTGATTTCTGATGTACTCGCGCAACTCGAAACAATTGTCCGGATCAACCGACTTGGCGAATACTCCGTCCCCCCACTTGAAGGGACGATCTGGATATCTCTTTCTCCACATTGTGGCGCTGTAACCCTTGAGTTGACCGTACAGATCGCTCAGTCTGACGGTCGGCCTGGATTGCAACAACAGATGCAGGTGTTCTTTCCAGCC
>JAUXHN010000066.1 GCA_030621515.1 Deltaproteobacteria bacterium
TGAGGACAACAATTGCGACTCTCTTCTGTGTGGCCTTATTTGCGGCGCCGTCGGCATTGTTTGCGGCGGAGGATGAAGGTGACGAGGGGATGGAAACGCTGGCTGTTCAGAACCGCCAACACACCATGACCCATGAGTTCGGTGTATGGATAGGCACGTTGCCGCTGGATGCCTTCACAAAAGGGCTGACATTTACAGGCGCCTATTCCCTGCATTTCAACGATGTTATTGGTTGGGAGGTAGGGCAGTTTACTTATTCCCATGGCATCGACACGGATCTCAAACAGGATCTGAAAGACCTCCAGATAGGCCCCACTCCGTTCGAGGTGGTCAGGTACTACATTACTTCAAGCGTTTTGTTCAAACCCGTGTACGGAAAACTGGCCATTCTCAATCGATCTCTGATTTTTGGAGAGATGTTCATCCTTGCGGGTGGAGGCTACGGCTGGATGACCATTACCAGCAGGCCTGTTGTGAATGTGGGCCTCGGGTTCAGAGTTTACGTGGGTGAGGTGTTGTCCTTCAGACTGGATTTCAGGGACTATGCGTTCATCAACAAGGACGACATGCACAGCGAGCTATGGATTGCCCTGGGTGTATGCCTCAGCATCAAGTAATGGGGTGCTCAATGATGAAAAGCGTACCAATTTTACTTACCTTACTCGGCATCGGCTGCGCAGCTGTTCCTGTTCAGAAGGATGCGGCATTTACATTTGCCGTGGAGGCGGTTGCGCGCGATTCGTATATGAAGGGCTCAGAAGCTGCCTGGAATTTCGTGGACTCCGCCGATCCCGACGACCCGCGCTACGACCGGGGTTTGAGGCTGCTTTCCCAGAGTGTGGAGGGACTCGAGTTGGAGTGGGCAGCCGGGATCCTCTATCGCCAGATTGCCAAGGAACGGCGCAATATGGAGCTGGTTCCGGATGCGCTCAACGGCTTGCGAAGGATTGCCGAGAGTGACATCTACGACGAGGACATGCTCGTGACGAGCTTCATTGCAAGTGAGGAGTTCTCGGATTTACCGGCCGATCTGCAAGAGTTTGTGAACTACCGGCAGGGACTGGATCTGGTCCGTCGCGGCAACGATGAGTGGGCCCAGAAACACTTTGCCAGGATCCCCAAGGAGAGTCAGTACGCGGCGGCTGCGCAGTATGTCGGAATCGTCAGGCTCATCGCCGACGGCGACTACGAGAACGCCGTCCTGAAGCTCGAAGCTCTGCAGAAGAGGGAAAATCTCAGCCCCAGGATCAGAGTTGATGTGGAGCGCACGTTGGCCAGGCTTGCCTTTGAGGAAAAGCGCTATCGGGATGCATTGATCTATTTCGAGAAGCTCAAGGAACTGGCGCCGGACGATCCGGAGATTCTCCTGGAAATGGCCTGGACCCATTACTACCTGGGTAACTCCCGCAAGACCCTCGGCTTGCTTGTGGCGCTCGATGCGCCGGTCCATCGAAAACACATTTCCCCGGAAAGGTATCTCCTCGAGGCGCTTGCCCTGCGCCGGCTGTGCCAGTTCGGCGCCGCCCGGGAGGCCGCCGTTCGCCTGGAACGTCGATACCACAAGTCACTGCAGAGGCTGAGTTCGGGAGACCTGCCCGAGCAGATTCCCCAGATGCGCGCGGCAGCGAGATTTCGTGGGTTCTCCAGAGCCAATGCCTTGTTTCTCGAGCGCCTTCAATACGAGAACGATATCCTTGCGGAAATGCAGGATGACCTGGGCGAAGGGCTTCATGCATACCTGAAGGATCTTTACGCTCGTGGAATTCACGAAGCAAAGATCCGGTTCGAGGAACACCTCTCGGCCGATCTGGAGGAGTTGACCGAAGAGCTGCTGGCAGCCCGAGAGGGAGTGAGGCTCATAGTACACGAGCTCGGTGTTTCACTGTTGCGCGGTAGACGACGCCCGGCAGGAGCAGTGGAGAAACCCGCGGTGGAGGTGCCGCTTACAGGTGATCGCGTCTTTTATTCCTTTTCGGGGGAATTCTGGACAGATGAACTCGACGATCTTGTCGTCATCGCGGAGGACCGATGCATAGATTAAAGCAAAAAGCGGTTTCTCACATTGTTCGTGCGGTGCTTGCGCTCGCCTGTTGTTCTCTTTTTGCGTGCGCTCATCAGAAGCCTGTTGTTCAGGACCAGCTGGTTGTCGAGCAGCTTCGTTTGAGGATTACCAAGGTTCGGCATGCGGTCGCCGAGACCCGTGCAGTCATATCTTCCTCCAGGGGCGCGCCCTACCTTCCGGAGCTGCACATGAGGTTGGCGGAGCTCCTCAGCGAGGAGGCGCGATATCACTACATGGTGGCCTACGAGCGCGAGCAACGGAGCACCAAGGCGCTGCACGTTCCCCAGGTTCGTTTCCTCAAGGAAAAGGCCATCTCTACCTACGAATCGATCCTCACGAGGTTTCCCGATTCAACCCTCGGAGATCGCATCCTGTTCAACATCAGTCACGAATACCGGGAGCTCGGCGAATTTGACAAGATGAAGGGGGCGCTCAACAAGCTGATAAAGAACTATCCCGATAGCGCGTATCGTGGCGAGGCTCTACTGGTTTTGGGGGATTTCTATTTTGACAAGATGAAGTTCGGGCGCTCGCAGCAATACTATCTGGACATAATAAAGCTCAAACAAGGTCCGCTTCTGGGCCTGTCCTATTACAAGCTCGCCTGGGTCGACGTGAATGTGGGCAATTGCAAACAGGCGTTGAATCATTTCGAGGGCGCCATCAAGGCCGCGCGAAAGGCGGAGCAAGAAGGGCACAAGCGCAAGAAGAAGAAAAGGAAGAAGCTGGGAGCGCAGCTCAAGGGGAAATTCGCCATTCCGGAACCCGAGGAGGGCGGACATTCATTTGCCGGTCACAAGAGCGTAGACGTGCAAAGAGAGGCCCTTGTCGATCTTACTTATTGCTACGCCCAGGAGCGAAAACCCGACAAGGCGGTCAAGTATCTGAAAGGGCTGGCGCACACCCGGGAAGCGTACGTGGCCGCACTATCGAAGATGGCCAATAGATATGCTCTTATTGAGCAGCCTCGTGGCGCTGCGGAGGTATCCCGTGAGCTTCTGCGCCTGGCGCCCGACGAAGAAGATCGCCTGGACGATGCCCGACTGCTTCACACCGCCGTTACCAGGATGAAGGACTACTCCATGGTGGGGGAGGACGTGCAGCTCATCATGAAGGTTGTGCGAAGACACCTGCTGCGACCGCAACTGAAGAAATCAGCCGGCGATCTGTTGAGGAATGAGTTCGAGTTGGTAGTGAGGGATCTTGCAACCAAATCCCACGAAGTCCTGATGAACAAGGATGTCAAGGGTTCCGCATGGTCCAAACACACGGTTTCCGCAGAGCAGATCGCTCTTGCGTACCGGGCATATCTCGATGCGGTACCCAATTCGAAGTACAAGCTCGAGGTGCTCCAGAATCTCTCTGATGTCCTGATGGAGGGCAAGCAGTTCCTCAACGCCGGCCATCGATACAGGCAGGTGGCCAAGCTCCTCGAAAAGGATCCCCCCCGGAAGGATCCGGTATCCGTGAAAGGCAAGAAGGAGCCTGCTGTGGAGATCGATCCCAAGGTTGCCAGGGAACAACGCCTTAAGCTGAGGTTCGGCGCTCTCTATAGCGCCGTTGTTGCCTATCAGGCTACTCTCGAGTCGGATGCCACGCGAAGCCATTTCGAGCGCGCGTCCGCCAGAGCCGGGTTAAGGAATGCAGGTGGGCAGTATCTGGCGGTGGGGGTTGAGGACAAGGAGCGGGCAAAGAAGATCAAGTTTGCGATCGCGCAGTCATATTACGATGAAGGCAATTACCTGAAGGCAATAGATCTATTGACGGCTGTTGCATACGAATATCCGGTTGACGAGCAGGGGAAGGCCGCCGTTCACATGGTTCTGGATTCATATCGGACCATCAATGATATCAGCGGGCTCATCAATGTGGGCAGGCGCTTCATCGCAACCGGCAGCCCCTTTGGCCAGGACATCAAGGCCCAGGTTACTCCAATCGTTGCAGCCGCCGAACAGAACCGGTTGGACGAGCTCAGCCTCGCTGCATCGGGTGAGCAGGTGGGTGGCATGGAGGTGCTGCTCGCTTTTGCCGAGAGATACAAGGACACGGATCTTGGAGAACGTGCAATGTTGAGTGCGTTTATTGCCGCTCGTGCAGGTGGCAATACGTCGCAGCTCTATTCTCTCGGCGAACAGGTCATCAAGCGCTTTCCCTCTTCCGATCAGGTTGGCGGTGTCGTCAGCACCATGGGGCGGGCGGCGGCATCGCGTTTCGAATTTGATCTTGCCATCAGGTACCTCGAGCAAGCCGCGAGCTTGAACTCGGAGCAACGGGGAGGTCTCCTCATCGCTGCGGGAGAACTCAGGGAGCAGCTGGCAGACACCAAGGGCGCGTCCAGGAACTATCGAGATGCGCTAAGAGCTTCGGGGGAGGTGGCGGCCCGGGCCGACGCGGCGGCTCATCTCGCAAGTCTCATCGAGCGTGAGGAACCCGCATCGAGCGTGGTCAAGTTGTTGAGACCGCTTTGCGATCCGCCGGATCCCGAGGTGTCGAGTCGTCTGGGCCTGGCGCTCCTGAGCACGGGCAAGGTCGATGAGTCGGAGGAGCATTTCAGGATTGTCGTCGAGAGTTCCATTGCGGCTACCCCGTCAGCACAGGCAAGAGCCAACTACGGAATGGCGGAGGTCATGCTCAAGATGCTGGAGGATTACCAGGCGCCGAGGGAGATAGACGCCATCGAGGAGTTGATAGGGATTGTCGATGTTGTACTCCAGTCATATCTCGCGGCAGCGCGCCAGGCCGATCCTGTATTCTCCCAGGCGGCGCTGGCGCGAATGGCTCGAGCAGCCGAAATTGCCGCGGACAAACTTGACAACGTCAAGTTGCCCAACGAGCTGAGCGAAGAGGAGCGGAATCTCGTAAAAACAGCCATGTCGAACAGGGCTGCTCAACTGCGCAATGATCGAAACGACATATTGGCCGAATGTGCACAACGCGCCAGGTCATCCTTCTTGCTGGACGAGGCCGGGCGGGCCTGTATCAACAACACTGCTCCGGTGGAGGATCCGGTTCGTTTCCATGCCCTTTCGACGCGCGTGAAGGTCAAGGTATCGGGAGTGGAAGCGGCCAGAGACAGGTTGTCCAAAAAGCCGGACGATCTCGAAGCTCTCAGAGAAGTCGGTCAGGCGTACCTGGACGCAGGTGACGCGCACGGCGCCAGGCTTGTCCTCGGTCGCATTATCGAAGCGGGGGGGGGATCGGACGATCTCAACTTGTTGGGAGTCGCCTGCTACCAGGCGGGAGATCTGATGGGGGCACTCGATGCATTCAGGCGTGCCAAGGAGACGGGCTCCGGAGCGGCGGTTCGCAACCTGGCGACCATCTGCAAGGAACTCGGCATGAAGAAGTTTGCTCAGGAATTGATGGAGGACGCTCCATCGAAGGGATCCGGCAGATTGCTGAAAGGGGGTGGCAGATGAGGGCGATAGCGTTGACAGTACTGAGTCTTGCGCTTCTGTCATGCACCTTTGAAGTACAGCGATTGAGCTTGAGGGATCCTCGGTTACCCATCGAGGCGTTGCGGTGGCTCGCGGATACGGAAGACGATGTCGCGGTTGCCCGGGCACGAGTATACGACGCAAAGAAGCAACTCGCGAGGTTGGAGTCGTATCTCGACAGGCTCGAGGACACGGAGGTGTTCCCCAAGAGCGCCGGGTCCGAGGCCGTCAATGTGAGCAAGGCCTTCCTCTACTACACCGAGGAGCGCGTCGAGCTCAAGGAGATGGAGCTGGAGGGAGCCGGGATTGCGCTGAAATTGGCTCAAGATCGACTCACGCAGGTTCGAGCAGAAACCGCGATGAGGTATGATCTCGCAGTATATGAAATGGAATCAATTATCAGCGATGTTGAGACCCGCAAGAAAGAAGTAGCGAAAATCCAGTTCGACATCGAAGAACAACGCGCTACGGTGGAGAAGGCCGCTGACACTCTCTGGGTTACTTACGGACACTATGTGGGCAAGGGCAAGACGACCGATGCTTTTTGGGAGTTCGGTAGCAAGGTGGAGGGATAGGGCGCGGAATTGAAAAAACGTTCGGAAATAGACGCTACGGATATCGTGAGACATCACAAGAGCATCGTGCGAGTGCAGAAGATGAGTCTCGTCATTACGGAAGGCAAGAACGATCCGCAGCGAGTTCCTGTAGATCGGGATCTCTTCACCATCGGCAAGGATCCTGCTTGCGACCTCGTCCTCCAGGATCGCACAGTATCGCGCAGGCACCTGGAAATAGAGAAGCAAGGAGAGACATATTTCGTTCGGGACCTTAAGTCCACCAATGGAACGATGATCGATGGGACGAGAATCAAGGAAGCTTTTCTTTCTCCCGGCGCGATCATTTCTGCGGGCAATGTGGAGATCATTTTTCAGCCGTACTACGAAGCCCTCAAGTCGGGGCAAGATCAATGCGAGTCGTTTGGCCAGCTGGTCGCGGCCAGCTCCTCCATGAAATCGATAATGAGCCTGATGCGCGTGGCTTCCAATTCCGGCGCGACAGTTCTACTTCAGGGCGAGACCGGAGTCGGAAAGAGCGCGCTCGCAAGAGCCATGCACGAAGAGGGGGCGCGCAAGGCGGCTCCCTTTGTAGTGTTTGATTGCAGTTCCGTTCCTCCAACTCTTATCGAGAGCGAACTGTTCGGCGCGGAAAGGGGCGCTTACACAGGCGCGACCAGATCCAGACCCGGCGCGTGCGAGCAGGCGCAGGGAGGGACCCTCTTCCTGGACGAAATCGAGGATCTGCCGCTGGATTTGCAGTCCAAGCTTCTCAGAGTTCTGGAGGAGCGTGAAATTCGGCGTCTCGGATCGACGCGATCTGTGACACTCGATATTCAGATTATCACGGCGTGCAAGATCGACCTTGCCAGAGCAGTCAAGGAGGGTCGATTCAGGAGCGATCTTTACTATCGAATCGCCGTTATCTGTGTGGAAATTCCGGCTTTGCGGGACAGGTCGGAGGACATTCCCTTGCTGTGCGATCACTTTTTCAAGGAGATGCAAGGAGATTATTCGTGGGCCCGGTTGACGCCGGCGTTGCAGGAACCGCTTCTGGCGTACTCATGGCCCGGGAACCTCCGCGAGTTGAGAAACGTCCTGGAGAGAATTCAGTGCACCGGTCCGAGCAGTTTCCTCAAGATGAACCTGGATGGCGACGACAAGGTGGAAGGTTCATCTTTTTCATACGATCTCAACCGGCCTTTCAAGGAAATCAAGGAAGAGTTGATAATCGCCTTCGAGCGAGAGTATTTGCAGAGGCTTCTGGACAGGTCCAAGGGGCGCATCGCACCCGCTGCCAGAGAGGCCGGGCTAAACAGGAAATATTTCTATGACCTGCTCAACAAGCATGGTCTGCATGGAAGGAATCAATGAAAAAGCTATTGTTGATAGTAGCCGTCTTCGCCTGTTTTGCAGCATGTGAGGAAGAAAGCCTCAGCCCTCCGGAGATCAGACCTGATCTCAGCCCTATTCCGGTGGGTACACACTACACGGATGCGGACCCGTACGTTTTCAATCTGATGATCCAGAACCGCGGCGAGCAAACCCTCGTGATCTCTTCTGTGGTCGCCCGGGGCGACCAGAACTGTGCTTTCACGTGGGAGGGACCTGCTGAAGCCGAGTTGGAGTACAACGATTCGACCTTTATCAAGGGAACATACGATCCGTCCGTGGCCGGCGAAGATCAGGTTGCTCTGGAGATCACGTCCAACGCCGAGAACTTCCCTCTCCTGGAGATCCCCGTGTGCGGGAAAGCGGTGGCTCCCGGCGACGACATGGGGGAGGATATTACGTGCGATCTTCCGCCTTCCGATCAGGAGGATTGTGAAGAGTAAAGTTGAGGAGTTTCTTTTGACCCATAGTGCAATACGTATTGCGATGATGAAGATTGCTCTGTTGGGGCCGGTCTTCGTTCTGTTGTCGTCGGTTTCATTGGGATGTCACTCAATCTTTTCCACCGATCCTGTCGGTTCTGACGATGAAACCGATGGAGGCATCATCCTTGATGCGTCCGACGATCGCGACATTCCCTCCGTCTGCGTGATGGCGGAAGACTGCGATGACGGAGATCCGTGCACCGTAGATACCTGCGCGGACGACGGCTACTGCCGATTCGGTATCGTGGACATATCACTCGTGGCAACGGCTATTCCCACGATCGCTCCGGCTCTGGATGTCGCGCTTGCTGGAGATTTCCTTCTTATTGCGCAAGCGGATGCCGGAGTGGAGATCTTCAACGTGGCGCTGCCCGATTTGCCGGTCAAAGTGGGTGTTGCTCAGACGGTTGGAGATGCGTTGGCTATCGATGCGAACAGTTCGGGTGTTGTTGTGGCCGAGGGGGAGATGGGTCTGGAGACTTTTTCCCCTCCGCCGGATCTGACACAATTGGTTCATGACGAACCGGGGCACGGGTGCCTCCACGGTGTGGACAAGGTTGTGGGAATCGGTATCGGGTCGGTCTATTCCCTCGCAGCGGTTTACGCCGATGGGGTCTCGCTGCTCAATTTTTCTGATTTTTCCGATCCGACAGAAATAGCCGATATCGACACGACCGGCCGCACAGTGAATGCCGCGTCGTCCAACGACACATGCGGTTTTCTCGCCGACTCCCTGGGCGGCGCGCGGGCAGTGATCTTCGACACGGGAGATGGCCCCGGGCTGGGAGGTGCGGTTTCTTCCCAGGGCAGGGTAGTGGATGTGGCGGTCAGCGGAGATACAGCCGTGATGGCTGAGTATGGTTCGGGTTTTGGGGTTATCGACCTGTCCGATCCGGTAAGCCCGGATCGCCTCGCGTACATCTCCTGTGAGTCACCTGGCGTTGCGATTTCGCTCCTGGGACAGCAGACTGTTGTGGTTGCAGAGGAAGACGGCCGGATCGTGGTGTACGATTTGCGGAATCCCTTCGTCCCCGAATCGGTCTCCACATGGAATGCGGGATCCACACCGCTGGGGATCGATACATGGGGGGGATTGGTGGCCGTTGCTCTGGGTGAAGATGGAGCGGTGATCCTTCAGACCGGTTGCGTGCCGGGGGAATAGCCGGTCCTTGGATCGGTTTACTAAATGAGTCCAAACGAAGAAGCAAAGCGGGGGCCCACCCCCGGACGCCTTGCGTTTGCGATCACCTTCGCGGTTGTGATGATCGTGCATATCCTGCTCACGTTCTATGTCGAGAGACCCGGGGTGATCTTCAGCAGCGATCCAATCTCCTGGCTTGATTTCGACACTCACATCGAGCAGGTCTGGCGCGTGACCGAGGCCCTCGACGGATGGGGCAAGAGCTGGGCGTACGATCACCAGTTGCTGGCGGGCCACCCCAACGGGATCATTTTCAACGCGGACAACAAGGGATGGGAACTGTGGACCTTTGCCCTCTGGAAGCTGGGGCTCCCCAGGGGGCTGGCTTTTAATATGTTCATTCTCCTGTCTCACCTCCTGGTTCCCTGGGTCGTGTTCGCCTCGGCCAGGTTGTTCAGGCTCGACAGATGGGCGGCGCTCCTGGCGATGACACTGGGAATGTCCATCTGGTTTTTCGACGGTTTCCCCCGGTGGTGCACCTGGATTGGAATGACGTCCTGGGCCATGGCGGGGTACCTGTCGATCCTGCCTATTGCATTGCTGTATCGATTTCTGGATGACGGCAAGGCCTGGCGCGCGGCGGCCTGTGCGGTGGTGCTCGCGGCAGGTCACCTGGTTCATCCGTATACCTTCGCGGTGACAGCGCTGCCCATGCTGGCAATGTACGTTCGGTCTTTCAAACAGATATCCATCAGGCGACACGTTGGGGTGTGGTCAATCGCCGCGTTCACCGTTGCAGCCAACGCCTACTGGTTGATCGTTGCGCTTCGCTTCTGGCACTACATCCTGGATTCCGGGTATTGCTTTCAGGGAGGAGTGGGATATCTGCTCACGGACTACCTGGGGTTGATCGGCGCGGATCCGCTGGTTTCCGGGGTGCTGAGCAACAGGACGGCGTTTCGCTTGATCGGCATCCTGGGCTCGATCGTCACCCTGTATTTCTGGAAAAAGAAGCGAGACGATCGTTTCTTGCCCTTCGCCGTGGCGCTGGGAGCCACATTCGCAGTCACATATCTCGGGAACTACGTGTGGCTCACCAAGCAGGTTCAACCGTATCGATTCATACTGCCCGCTATCTTCCTGGCGGTGATCCCCGGCGCGAGCTTCCTTGCGAGAGCTGTTCGATCGGAGAGCCTGCGCAGGCTGCCGCGCCTGGCGTACGTGGTCATGGGGATCATGCTCTTCGTCACGGTTCCCGCGCTGGCCCGGGACGTGCTTTACTTTTTCCCCGGGGTCCTTCCCTCCCTCAAGCCGTTGCACGAGGTGATGCCCGTGCCTACAGGGGATCAGGAGGCGCTCGGCGAGGATATCCCGGGGGCCGGTTTTCACAAGCAAATGGATTTTCGCCACGAGCCGCACTACCAGGACATGAACGACGTCACCCGTTTTCTCATCGAGAACGACGATGGACAGGGCAGGGTGCTGGTGGAATGGTACGTGCTCGGTGAGCACCTGGCCTGGAGAACCAAATCCCAGATACTGGGAGGTTTTCACGAGCGCAATCTGATGCACACTGCGGCGGATCTCTTCCGGCGGGACGAGGAGGGCGATCTGCCCACTGAGGAGCTGCGCCGCTATTTCGAGGATTACGCGGTCAAGTGGGTGATCATGACTCCCAGAAAAAGGCTCGAGGACAATACGGACCTGCTCGAGCCCCTCGGGGGGATCCCGCCCTACGACGACGAAGGGATCCCGCGCCATCGGGTTTACAAGACAAAGGTGCCGGTCACTTTCTTCGCCGCGAACGACGGAAGGGTGGAGGCGTCAATGAACCGTCTGGAGGTCACGGGCACGCGACCCGACGAGGACGTGGTGTTGCGGTACCACTGGCTGGAGACCCTGGTGTGCGAGGATGACGCCTGCGTGGTCGAGCGGGAACCCATCGATCACGATCCTGTGGGTTTCATCCGTGTGCCCGCGCCCCATCCGTCGAATTTTGTTATTATTAACGGGTACTAATACTGTGGCAAACACAGAACGAAAAATTTCTTTCTACTTGTCCCACCGAGATTTACACTTATATACATAGATGTAGTGGTGAAGGCACATGGGTGAGGGCTCACAGACCGATAAAAGAAATTATAGAGAAAGAGGTAACTGAGAATGAAAAGCTTCACATTATGGCTCGCATTGCTCCTGGTGGTTCTTGTCGGATCCGGCATGGTCGGATGCGAAGATGACGGAAGATCCGGCGACGACCCGGATGATGATGGCGGTACCGACACAGACACTGACACTGACACCGACACAGATACCGACACCGATACTGGTGAGTGCGAAGTCACCGCGCAATGGGGCGGCAGCATCTTCAGCAACGGCAGTTTCGTGGCGAACTTCAATATTTCCGGCCTTTTCGATGGCGATGGCGACGGCGTTGTCGATGATGAAGAAGCCCCGTTCACGATGGAGGACATCTTCTGTGCTGGTTTTCAATCGGTCGTATTTGCATTCAGTGACGAAGACTGCGGGCCCTGCGGCGCCAGATATGGACAGCTTGCCGCGACTTCCTTTTTTGATGATATTACCGCTCAAAATTCAGTGATGTTGATGTTCTATAGTGGTGGGATCGGAGCACAAACAAGAACAGCACTGGAGAACTACGAGTACTTCTCGGGAGACTACGGTTTCGACCCGGGCTACTATTCCGGGGTTCACCTTCATGATCTTCCCGTCTACACCCCATTCCCGACAATGGCCGTCGTCGATCTGAACACGGGTATCCTGGTCAGGGTCGATCACTATTACGGCGATGGAGATCAAATGACGGGGGCGGAGATGATTCAACTGGTCACCGATATTAATTCGGGAGAGTAGTCGTTCCCTGGAGGGGGGAAGAACGATGAACAGAATGCATTTCTTTTTATTGACGATCGCCTTCTTGTGCGCCGCCGGTTGCTCTGACAGCTCACCTGGCGGCCTCGACGGTGGGACGGATTCCGACACGGATGGTGATACCGACGGGGATACCGACGGAGACACGGACGGCGACACGGACACGGATACCGATACCGATACGGATACGGATACGGATACCGATACCGATACGGGCGGAGACACCGGAGCTTACTGCCTGGACGAGTGCGTGATCTGCGACGAGGGCGACGATCAGTGCTGCGGGGGCTACGCTTGCATCCAGGATTGGGACGGCTACGTCTGCATGCCGGATCCCCTGCCCGATCCAGCGTCCCTGTGTTCCAGCGCCAATCCTGTCCCGGACACCGGATGCGGGATCGTGGGGCTCATGTGCCCGCTGGGCGGTATGACAACCTGTTTCTGCACCTGCGATTACACGTGGAAGTGCGCGTACTGACGTCAAACACGTTGACAATCACCGCTCGTTCGCTAAGAATTTTGCACCTGAAACTGTTGGCTCTTTTTTCGACGAGCGGGGAGTAGAAATGGTCTTCCAGACTCAGAGTATGGTGAAAAAGGCCGTCAAGACGGTCGCCGCAGTGATCAAAAGTCTCGGGGTCGATGCCGAGAAGAGTGAGATCAAGGCGGTGGAAGGCGGCGCAGCATGGCAAATTGCCAAGGGTTCCGCAGATGTGATGATCGCGATCAATCCCGGACAGGACGGGGCGGCAGCCCGGTTGCGGGTCGTTTCTCCCATCGTCAAGTTTGATCCGGATCTCCCGGTGGGTCTTGCGGAGCGTTTGTTGGAGCTCAACGGAGCCCGGCTTCCGGGGATCGCCTTCGGCACGCTCAGCGGAAAGGTCGTAGCGTTGGTGGCCGAGCGTAGTGTGGAGTATCTGGACCGGGCAGAGGTGGAGGAGATGCTGGCCGTGATCGGTCATTACGCAGACAAGTACGACGATCTTCTGGTAGACGAATTCGGGGGCACTCGGGTGTGCGATCTCAAATAGGACACCACACTGCAGCGATCGCAATCGCGCTTTTTCTCATCCCTCTGGGGACGTTCGGCCACGATATGCAGGTCTCTTCCGAGCTGTGGGCGCAGGGCTATTCTATTCCCGCAAGTGACGGATCCCTGATCTCTCGCAGAAGGTTGGTGGAGGATCTTCATCTTGCCGCGTGGAATCTGTTGCCCGGATCGGACGACCCGTACTACCAGGGGCTACGGCTCTCGGTGGAGATGTCCCTGAGGCTGGATACCGATTTCTCCGTCGCGCAAAACGAGAGCGATTCGTCCATAGCGAATGCGTATATCCCGGGGCTCACTCCCATGCAGATGGACATGATGTTCGTGTATCTGGACGCGCGAGGGTTCTGGGAAGGGGTGCTGGACGTTCGCGCGGGCAGGCAGATTCGCGTGGACACCATCGGTTTCTTTGCCTTTGACGGAATAGAGACAGTGCTCCACCTCCCGGGCTATCTGGCTGTGTCAACCTATCTGGGGTACGAGGTGAAGGGGGGGCATCGACTCGGTTACGATCAGCTCGAGCTCGACGGCGTGGACTCGGGCGGCCGGGACGGGATGGATCCCGGTATGTATCCCGACAGGGAAGATCCGGATTCGGAGATGGTCTTCGGGACCGAGGTTTCATGGTTTCCCCGGTCGTGGCTCGACGTGGGCGCGGCGGTCCGCGTCGTCGGATTGTCAAAGGAGATCTCGTCCCAGCTTTTTGGAGGCAGGCTGGACGCGGGTACGGATCCGTTGAGATTCCATGGCAGGGTCATGTGGAGCCCCATGCTCGACCGGCGCGACGATCTATCCGCCGCAGTTGCGGAGGGGACCTTGCTCCGTGAGGCCGACGTGGAGATCACGGTCACTCCGGTCGACGCCCTCGCCCTGAGCGCCGAGTACCACCTGTTTCGGCCGATGTTCGACGCCGCCTCCATCTTCAACGTGTTCGACCTGGCCCCACGGAGGGACCTGGGCGGACGCCTGGAGGTCTTTCCCGGCGGGAAAGTGTCCGTCGCCACCTGGGCCTACGCGCGGATGGCCGACCATAGCGCGGGCCTGAGCGGCGAGGAGGTCGACGCAACCGTCTCCGGGGTCGGCGGTGGATTCGGCGGCAATTACAGAACCCTGTCCAATCGGTTCTCGTCAAGGGTGAGCGCTCTGCGGGAATGGGGAGAGAGCAGGGTGGGCGCCGAGATAGGCGGCGGCCACGGATTTATATCCGGGCGCCTCTGGCTTGGTTTGAGGTTGTCGTACTGGCACATCGACGATGACTATTCCAGCCGTTTCAACGGAGATCTGTTCGGATACATGGCCTCGGCTCGTTTCAGACTCTTGAAGGGAGCCCACCTGGCCGGCGAGCTGGAAAATTATTTCAGCGAGGGAGAAGATCCACGGGTCGTCGTCCTCGCTCTTTTGCAATTGGATCTGTGGAGATGATGCGAAATCGGATGGCATTCACGGCGGCTGCCGCGCTCCTTGTTCTGGGGATCTGCGCAGGGGCGACCGATCTTGGGGGGATTTCGCTGGAGCTGCTCCCCGTCGGGCAGACGTCGGTGGGAGACGTCCACGGGTTGCACGCTCCGGGAAAGCCCGGCTGCACCAGGTGTCACCCCCGGGCGGTCACCTCCCGGTGGGCCTCGGATCGGCTGGTTCCGGAAATGAACACTTGCGCCGGGTGTCACCAATCGGCCGCAGGCGTCACGGTGTTCTCAGAGTTCATCGACGACTGCAGAAAATGCCACACCAAACTCAAGAGCGGTGAGCGCCCGCATCGCGGTGAGTATCCGCGCCCCAACATAAGGTTCTCGCACAAGGCGCATAAGTTCCTGGGTTGTGCATCCTGCCACCAGGGGGCCCATCGTGGACTTGTGGATTCGCCCGGTCGCGATGTGGTGGAAATGAAGGCGTGTTATCGATGCCACGAGAGGGAATCCCGCGCATCGTCAAAGTGTCGCACGTGCCACCTCATACATCCCGACGGTCGGATGATCACCAGGTTCGGCGACGCCGTTCTGACCCCTCCAGGCTGGTTGAAGGGCCCATCCCACGGAGAGGGTTGGGTCGGGCGACACGCCCCCACCGCCGGGGCCGACTCGGGTTTCTGCGCCTCGTGCCATCGGGAGAAGTTCTGCCAGGATTGCCATACGGGAAGGTTGCGACCTCGAAACGTACACCCGGGCGACTGGCTGTCCTCCCACGGCGTCAGTACGAGGATGGACAACCCTCGCTGTACCGGTTGCCACAAATCCCAGTCCTTCTGCCTTACCTGCCATCGCCGTGCGGGGGTCGCGCCGGATTCCCCGTCAAGGGCAGGCCCATCGAGTGCCGGCAGTTTTCACAAGAATCAGAGCCCTGCAAAGATCTGCAGGAGGGCGAGGTACGACATCGCCGCGTGCGTGTCCTGTCACTCCGAGAGTTCCTGCATCCGGTGTCACTCGGTCATCAATCCGCATCCGGCCGGATTCGCAAAGCGTTGCAAGCCACTCGTCATGAAAAACCAGCGGGCCTGCGTCAAGTGCCATTCGGATAGCATATGGAGGCGTTGTAAGTAGAGATGCTTGATTCTGTAAATGTACTGATGGTGGTAGCGCTTGGGCTGGGGTTGACTCATACGGCTATCGGTCCGGATCACTATCTTCCCTTTGTCGTTCTGGCTCGCTCGGAAGGTTGGAGCCTGAAGCGGACGCTTTTCTGGACGTTCCTGTGCGGTGTGGGGCACGTGGGATCCTCCGTTATAGTGGGCGGGCTCGGAATCGGTCTGGGCTGGACCCTGTCCGGCATGGAGTGGTTCGAGGGAGTTCGCGGCGATCTGGCGAGCTACGTGCTGATGGGATTCGGCGTGGTGTACCTGTTGTGGGGGATCTTCCAGGCGCGCAGGGGAGGGCACACCCACGTTCACGTTCATGCGGACGGCACCGTTCACAAGCACGCTCACGATCATGACGCGGGCGCGAACGATGATCGTCACGAGCGCGCGGCCCACGAGGATGCCGGACACGTGAGGCAGCACCGGCGCACCCTCTGGGTTCTCTTCATCATCTTCGTTCTCGGGCCCTGCGAGCCGCTCATCCCGCTCCTGCTGGTTCCGGCGTCCGAGCACAGCGTCACGGGGATCGTCGCGGTGGCAGGTGTCTTTGCGGTTGCCACCATAGGAACCATGTTGGCGGCAGTCACTCTCGGGTACATGGGTCTCAGGTTCGTCAACCTGGGTTTTTTGGAGAAGTACGTTCACGCTCTGTCGGGCGGAGCCATCCTGGTGAGCGGACTCCTCATCCGGTTGCTTGGTATCTAGAGTGTATAGCTTTAAGGAAAGCGCGTATGATTTGTCTTGCTCAACGTTTTGGGGACCTATATAAAATCGAATTCTTCAAACGAACTGGGCTCACAAGGAGCACAGGCCGAAGCCGGATATGGAGGTATTAGTTGAACGAACTCGCAAAGTATCTATTGGCGAACCTGATTGTGGACTTCGAAGGAGAGGTCACTCCCGAGACGGTAAGAGTCTTTCTTCGCAAGGACGAGAGTCCCGTCGCAAGAGCCCTGATGCAGAAGATTATTGAGGAAAACGGGATCGACGATCTCCTCATCGCCGTTGCGGACTGTCTGAAGGCCGATCTCGCCACCGGCATCACTCCCCCCGTCATCCGTGGGCACCTCCTGGGTTATTCGGAATCTTGAAGACCAATGAGTCCGTTGGCCAGGCTTGTCGTATTCGTCGCCTTTTCGGCGGCGCTATCGATCGGTTGCGCGCCTCCGCCCAAGGTTGATCCGGACGCGGCTCCTCTCCCCGGCCCCTACCCGGTGAGCGCAGATCCCGTCGAGGGGGAGGCAGGTGTCTTTATCGACAAGGTGCTCCGCACGGAGTTCAGCGACCACATCGATGGCCACGGCATCAAGAGATCCGTGTTCAGGCTGGGATCGGGCCCGGTGAGCATGTGGGTGATGTCCTATTACGATCCGGTCCGCGGGAAGCTCGTGGTCTGGCCTTCATCCCTCCTGCGAAAGAACGCCGTCTGGGTGTTCGAGTTGAAGGAGGGCCTCACCGGTCTGGAGGGCAACCCGGTGGAGCCGGGGATCGTCACGTCATTCAGAACAGGCGAGGAAGTCGGCGACAACATGCCGTTCCCCTGGACCTACTACGACGACGATGTGGAGCACATCTTCAATGCCCGCTGCGCCTCGTGTCACGGGGGCGCCTCGCCCATGGTCGGACTTTCCCTCGAGAACGTGGATGGCCTCTGGCAAACGGCCGTGAACGCACCGGCGGACGGATGGTTCGGATGGAATAGGATCGTCCCGTCCCGGCCCGGCGAGAGCTATCTCGTCTACAAGATCATCGGCGATCATCGCATTGTCGGGAAGCAGATGCCCAGGATCTTGATGGAAGGCGAACAGGCCCAGCCGCTTTCCCAAAAGGAGATGGAGACCGTCTCCGACTGGATCGCCTCCGGCACGCTGCTATCAACGCAATGAGCCGCTTTTTTTGTATAGTATTGGTGCGATGAAAGACGAGAAAAAATCCAGGGCCGATCTCATCGAGGAACTGCAAGAAGCGAGAAAGCAGATCTCCGAGCTGGGGGGCGTTCAGGCCCGGCACAAACAGACCGAGGAAGAGATATGTTTCTTGTCCTACACGGTGGAACAATCCTCCGAAGGCATGGCTGTCGTCGACCTTGAAGGGAACCTGACGTATGCGAACCGGGCATGGGTCAATATGCACGGCTACGAATCGTCCGAGGAACTTATCGGCCAGCACCTGAGCGTCTTTCACAACCGGGAGCAACTGGAAAACGAGGTGATTCCTTTCAACGAAAAGGCGATGAAAAAGGGATCCCACAGCGGTGAGGTGGGCCATATACGCAAGGACGGCACGCCGTTCCCAACCATGATGACCAGCAATGTCGTCAAAAATGAAAAAGGGGAGATAATTGCCCTGAACGGCCTGGCGCTGGACATCACCGACCGCAAGCGGGCCGAGGATCGACTGCAAGCCCTGCACGATCTGTCTCTCAAACTCGGCGTAACCATTGATCTGGATGATACGCTTCGTTTTTGCGTCAAAGCGGCGATACAAAACACAGCATTGGATTCTGCTGGAATCTACCTTATCGACGGGCGCAGCGGCGAATTGCATATGATCTACTCTGAAGGACTATCCCCCGATTTTGTCGCGGAGACTTCGCATTATTCTGCCGATGCACCCAGCACACGACTAATCATGGATGGTCGGTCTGTCTATATCGATTACTCGAAATTGCCCGTGCCAATGGACGAGATCAGACGCAGTGAAGGTCTGCAGACCATTGCCGTTGTTCCTATTCAATACCAGGGCAAATCTATCGCCTGCCTCAACGTTGCATCCCATTCCCAGGATAGTGTAGCCACTGTTGACCGCACCCTGCTTGAAACGCTGGCAACTCTGGTCGGCAGTTTTATTGTTCGTGCTCAAGAAGAAGATCGGCGCAATCGGGCCGAGGAGGCGCTGAGAGAGAGTGAATCAACGTTACGGCAGGTTATCGACACCTCTACCAATTGCATATACGTCAAGGATCGGGAGGGGCGCTATCTCCTGGTCAACCGGCGGATGGCGGATATGCATCACACAACTCCCGAAGCCCTGGTTGGTTCGACAGACCTGCACCTGGCTGAAAAATGGCTGACCACCGACGCCGAAATTGAGGAATACCGGGCCGCCGAACTGGAGGTAATCGACAAGAAGCAGATGAAGTTTGTACCCGAAGAAGAGTTTACCTTCCGGGATGGCACCAGACGCTGGTTCCAGACCACCAAGTCGCCCATTACGTTGAAAAACAATCAGGATTGTCTGATGAGTGTCGCCGTGGACATCACTGATTACAAGCGCCTGCAGGCCCAGATCGCCCAGTCCGACCGGCTGGCCAGCATGGGGATGCTGGCGGCCGGCGTGGCCCACGAGATCAACAACCCTCTGGCCTACGTCCTTTTCAATCTCGAGAGCCTTACGGACCATCTGCCGAAGCTGATAGACGCCATGACACAATACAAGGCTTCGTTGGAGGAACACCTCGGGAAAGAAAAATTGTCGCAAGTCGTCGGCGTGGCGGGGGAGCTCTTCAGCCCGGCGATGCTGGCCGGCGTGCAAGAAAAGTTCAAGGACGCGCTCGGTGGAACCAGGAGGATCAGAGATACCACACGGGGCCTCGGGACTTTCTCACGCGTGGAGAAGGACCGGCTGGTGCCGGTCGACCTGATGCACGTTATCGAGGTGGCCGTCAGCATGGTGTTCAACGAAATCAAGTACCGGGCCAGACTGGTCAAGGACTACGGTGTGGTTCCCACGGTGATGGCCAGCGAGGGCCGGCTTTCACAGGTCTTCCTCAACCTGCTGATCAACGCGGCGCACGCGATTGACGAGGGAGATGTGGAGAACAACGAGATCCGCATTCGCACGTGGACCGACGACGGAGAGATATGCGTGGAGGTGCGAGATACGGGCAAGGGGATCGAACCGGAGCACATCGAACGACTCTTCGAGCCATTCTTCACCACCAAGGAAGCCGGCGTCGGGTCGGGGCTCGGGCTGGCAATCTCAAAGAGTATTGTCGAGGGATACGGCGGTCGCATCGAAGTGCGAAGCGAGCCTGGCGTGGGCTCCAGCTTCGTCGTGTGTCTGCCGGTAGGGCAAAAGAAGCGTTTGGCACAAGAGGTGGAGACCGGGGAAAAGGATGTGGAAACCGAGGTGCGCGGGCGCATCCTGGTCATCGACGACGAGCGCGAGATCCGCACGGCGATCAGGCGCATGCTAGAAAATTACGAGGTGATCGAGGCCGGTTCGGGCAAGGAGGCCCGGCAAGTCCTTGAAAGCGATCGGGCGTTCGACCTGATACTGTGCGACATCATGATGCCCGAGGTGTCCGGAGTGGACCTGCACGAGTGGCTGGTAGAGACATATCCCTCTTCGGCCAAACAGGTCGTATTCATCACCGGCGGCGCATTCACCCCGAGGACCAGGGAATACCTGAGCAGGGTCGGCAACCTCCTGATAGAGAAGCCCTTCGAAACAGCCGATTTCAAAAAGATAGTGTCCGAACTGATCGTTGCAGCGAGGGCAAAGAAGGGGTGAAGCGCCTGGCAACCGTTCAACCGGTTTGTTGACCCGCCGGGCAACGACAAATAGGATTCTTCTTGTGAAGAAAATACTACCCAATCTCATTTCCTATGTCGGCGCGGCGGTGTTCGTGATCTCGACGGTGGCCTACGTGATGTGCTCCGGCGCGAAGGGAGGGCCAGTGCCCGTGTCGTCCCGCGCCATGGAAGGAATCATCGACGTGAGCGAGCTCACTCCATCCGAGACCAAGCGCCTCGACAAGATTCTCAACTCTGAGGTGTCGCCATGCGGGGACGACATCAGCCTCGGTCTGGCGCTGTACAACCCGGAGTCCTGTCCCCTGGCGCCCATGGCGTTTGACTTCATCATGGGGATGCTGACGGAGGACTACAATGTCGAGGAGATCTCCGCAGCCTACATGTTGCGTTACGCGGCGCTCAAGGGCCTGGAAATCTCCGTGGACGGTTCTCCGCGACGGGGTCCGAAGGACGCGGCCGTGACCATCGTGGTGTTCTCCGATTTCCAGTGCCCGTTTTGCTCAAAAGCCGCCGAACAATTGGATCGCATTGCCCGCGCCTACCCGGATCACGTGGAGATGGTGTTCAAACACTACCCCATCGGCACTCACAACGTCTCCGAGCAGGCCGCGCGCGCCGCTTTTGCAGCCCATCGCCAGGGCAAGTTCTGGGAGATGCACGACACGCTCTACTCGACATACGGGAGCCCGCTCGTCCTGGAACGGATGGAGACGATGGCCGTGGGTCTGGGGCTGGACCTGGACGAGTTCATAGAGGATATGGGATCCACCGCCGCCACAGCGGTCCTCGAAGCCGACCATCGCCTGGGGGAGGAGTTGGGGGTTGACGGAACGCCCTACGTCTTCGTGAACGGGAGGCCTCTGGGGGAAGGCACGCGGGGGTTGGAGGAGCGAATTCAGGAGGAGTTCATCAGGTATCTGGTCCT
>JAUXHN010000231.1 GCA_030621515.1 Deltaproteobacteria bacterium
CGGATACTGATACCGATACGGATTCGGACACAGATGTGGACACAACCGATGATTGCGTCGACGAAGATAATTTCGTGTGCGAGGTCTGGGACTGCTCCGAGCCTTGCGTGCGTTTCGTCAACGGATCAATCGCGTCATCGGGTGACGGACTGAGCTGGGCGGAAGCATTCGGGACCGTTCAGGAAGCGATCGACTCGGCTCACTGCGCCAAGCTTCGCTGTGAGATCTCCGGGCATTGCGAAGTCTGGACAGCCGCGGGGACATACAACATCTACAAGGAGTCTCGCTGCGACACCGTCCGGCTTCGACCAGAGGTGGACGTCTATGGTGGCTTCGACGGAACGGAAGCCGCGCTGACCGAGAGGGATTCCCTCGCAAACGTAACAACCCTGGACGGGCACGATGCCGAAGACCCGATTTGGCGGACCTTCCACGTCGTTACCGGCGCCGACGAAGCGATTATCGACGGTTTTACGATTACCGGAGGAAGCGCGACAAACGGTTTGGACGACGCATATTATTTGCGTGGCGGCGGCATGTACAACAACAACGCTTCGCCCCATATCTCAAATTGTGTCTTTGTGGACAATGAGGCCGCCATCAGGGGCGGCGCACTCTACAACACCTCGAGTTCCTCCACCGTCTCCAACTGCGAATTCACCGACAACACTGTTAAAACCCCCAACGGCGAGCACGGAGGCGGCGCTATTGGAAACATCAACAGTTCAATTGCGATCACCGAATGCACATTTGAGGACAATTATTCAATTGAAAACGGCGGCGCGATTTACAGCTACTCCTCCAGTGACACAACGGTGAACAAGTGCACGTTCATCAACAACAGCTCGGCGGCTCTCGGCGGCGCAGTCTATTCCAACGGCAACTCACTCTCGATGAGCGATTGTTTTTTTCAGGGGAACAGCGCCGTATCGGGTGGAGGAGTCTTCTACAGAACCGGCACCGGCAGCATCACCAACAACCTGTTCACCGGAAATACCGCAGACGAACGCGGCGGCGGTATCGGGGTGACGAATGACGTTGAGCTGGACATCGTCAACTGCACGTTTTGGGGCAACAACGGGGAAAATGGAAGCGCGATCGGCTCTACCGGCAGTACAGTACTCAATATAGCGAACTCCATCGTGTGGAGCGACTCCACCGGCGCGCTGGATGGACCCGCAGATGTTTACTACAGCGCCGTTTACGATTACGTGGAAGGGATTGGGAATATCACTCTTTCGCCCATGCTGGTCGACCCTGAAAACGGCGATTTCCACATTCAGGCGGAATCGCCGTGCATTGACGCGGCGGACGGCGATGCTGCTCCGGCGACGGACATTGAGGGAAATCCGAGGGTCGACGATCCCGCTACTGCGGATACCGGCGTAGGATCGATCACCTACGCGGACATTGGAGCGTATGAATATCAACCGTAGAACGTAAAAACGAGGACGAAAAATGAAACGTGAATTTATTCTCATAGCCGCCCTGCTCGCGCTGGTTTTGGGCGCTTGCGACAACGTGGAACCTGATTACGTCGACCCCGACGGGTCCACGGATTCCGACACGGACACCGACTCGGATACCGATACGGATACCGACACTGACACGGACACCGACACGGATATCGACGTGGACACGGACACGGATACCGACACCGACTCCGGCGCGGGCGATTGCGCGGATCCGTTCGTATTTGACGATACCTACGACTGGCAGTTCGACCACTCATTCACCACGGTGGGCGCGACGAGCGACTTCGATGCGTACGACTGTGTCCCGTCCGCTACGTACACACCCGGCGATATCGTCTACTTGATCGACGGTGAAAATGACTCGACCCTGACCGTATCGGTGACCATCGACTTCGACGGAGAAGTTTTCCTCCTGGACGCCTGTTCGCCGGATGCCGCCTGTCTTCGTCATGAGGAAGGGTTGTCGGGCGACACCCTCGGCTTTTCCATGACCAGTCAAGGCGTCGACTATTTTCTCGTGATCGACAGCCAGTGGGAAGAAGGCGCGTACGATCTCTATTTTGAGATTGAAGGGTGGGGCTAACCCTTGCCGTACTTCGACTTGACCCGCCGGGTCATGATGCTCACCAGCTCCGACGCGATGATCCCCCACTTCTCGATCCATGCGAGCGGATCGACCTGGTCCACCAGCACGATGTTCTCCCCGGGCTTCATGATGGTTATCCTGGTCCTCCCCTCGGGGTTCCTGACGGTCAGCAGGGACTTTATCTCGTAAAGGGGCGTCTCTCCGTGGGAATGCTCGATTCTGGCGGCCCCGGGAGCGACCATGAAATGCAGCGGTCGTGACGCGAACCCCAGTGGAATACGAAGCTTGGACGACAGAAAGTCGGCTATATCGGTGATGGACTCGTTCAGCACGCTCTGATGAAGCGGCAGGTACGCATCGCACCCGTCGACGCGAATCATCAGGGCGAATATCGGAAAATTCCGGGTCGGCATTATGCCGTGGGCGACGAGAAGGCCCCGAAGAGCGTTGAAGGGGATCGTCAACTTGCTGCCGAGAAACAACAGTTCCGCCTTGAAGTCTATCCATGCGGGGATCCGGTTCGGAGCCCTCAGGCCCATGTTGTATTCTCCAAACCGAACCGAGTTGCGCTGCCCGCGATACAGGCTCTTGTCCACCTTGCGGACATAACGCCACAACGGATCGTATTCTCGCTCGTGCCGCCCGAGAATCCGGGAGATCAGACTCAGGGTAAGAGTACCCTCGGGCAGCTCGAGGATCGGCACCTGATCCGTCGGATCAAAGTGCTGCGTTTTCGTTTCCCGAATCGATTCCATCTATTGAATTCTACTCCTTCCGAATTCTCGGGATAGCGTCAAAACGCGGTTTCTGCTATTCGACAACAAGCAAAATGAAAGTCACCTTCATATACCCCAGGTTCGAAAAATTCCTGGAAACGGTTCCCGATCTCGATCGGGAGCTGGTCGACTATTTCCTTGGCAACTTCACCACACCCCCGTCTCTGGGCATACCAATACTCGCGGCCCTGACGCCGCCGGACTGGGAGTTCGATCTCGTCGATGACAACAACGGGGATCCGGTGGACCTGCACACGGACGCGGACGTAATCGCGATAAACTGCTTCACGCCTCAGGCCACGCGCGCCCTCGAGCTGGCGGACGACTTTCGCGCCGCGGGAAAGACCGTGGTAATGGGCGGTTTCTGGCCCTCCACAATGCCGAAAGAGGCGCTCGAGCACTGCGACGCGGTGAACATCGGGGACGGCGAACCCACCTGGACAAGGATTCTCGACGACGTGAAGAACGGAACGCTCGCATCTGTTTACAAGGGTGGAACGTCGTTCGATCTGGCTCAGATGCCCATACCCAGGCGAGATATCTTCTACGACAAGAGCGGCTACGATTGGAACGAGGATCTCGTTCAGGTGGCGCGAGGCTGCACCTACAAGTGCGGAATGTGCTCCATCCCGACCCACGCGGGGCACCGGATCCGCCTGCGCCCGGTGGAGAAGATCGTGGAGGAGGTGCGCAGCCTCAAGTACGACAATGTCTACCTCGCGGACGATATCCTGTTCTTCCCCAACAACCGGTTGCGCAAGTGGACACGAGAGCTGCTCGAAGCCCTCACGCCCCTGAAGAAGAAGTTCTTCGTGGCCTCCACCATGGCGCTGAACACAGACGACGATTTCATCGATTTCATCGCGGGTGCGGGCGTCGATTCCTTCTACTGCACCATGAACGTGGATCCCCGGTCCATCCGCGCTCTGGGAGGCGATCTCGCGGCGCGACAGGAGCTGGTCGATCTGGTGAAAAAACTGGAGGACAGGGGGATCAGATTCTTCGCGTCCTTCGGGCTGGGCCGCGACTGGGACGGGCCGGAGATCGTCGACTCCATCCTCGATCTCTGCCGGACAGCCGGGATACACACGGCGGAGTTCTTCCTCTTCTCGCCCTATCCGGGGTCCCCTTTCTGGGACCGGCTCATTCGCCAGGACAGGATTCTCACGCGGGAGTGGCGCAAGTACAACGGCGCACACGTAATCGCACGGCCGCTCAACATGGAACCCGAGCAACTCTACGACATGTTCATCAGCGTATGGCGAGGGTTCTACACCGATCTCGCGCGAGGCGAAGTGGTGAAAAACCTGCGCCCGGATCAATCCGACTCTCACATGGCAAGGCGCCGCGAGGCCGTCGGAATAGAGGCCGACGCATCCGGCAAGGGGAACGGGCACGAGGACAAATCATGACCGTGAGACGAGCGGTGGTGACCGGGCTGGGTGTGATCTCCCCCATCGGAAACAACCGGGAGAGCTTTGTCGACTCGATCCTTTCCGCAAGATCGGGAATCGACCTGATCGAGACATTCGACACCAGCCCCTTCCGAACTCCATACGGCGGCGAGGTAAAGGACTTCAACCCGCAAGAGGCGGGGCTCACAAAAGACGAGATCTCACTTCTGGAGGACCGCTATCTTCATCTGGGGCTGAGCGCGGCCCGCCAGGCGCTCGCTAACGCGGGCCTCTCCTGGTCGCGTGAAGATCGCCGAGGACCCCGCGTGGGCCTGGTGGTCGGCACGTGTAACGGCGGTCTCCTGAGCGCCCAGCGGCAATACGAATTCCTCACGAGCGAATCGGGGAGCAGGCTCGATCGGAAGATGAACCTCCTCATTCGATATCACACGCTGGGAAAGGCGCTGACACACACCCTCGGCATCGATGGCCCCGCGTGGGTGATCTCCACCGCTTGCTCGTCTTCGACGGGCGTTCTTGCGCTCGCCCTGGAGCTCATCTCCAGCGGAATCACCGACGTGGTGCTGGCGGGCGGCACGGACGCGATGTGCATGGCCACCATGGCGGGTTTCGATTCCATCAAGGCCACCTCCACCGACAAGATCGCGCCTTTCTCCACGCCCACCGGGCTCAACCTGGGTGAGGGCGCGGCCTTCTGGGTGGTCGAGGAGGCACGGGCGGCGACGGAACGAGGCGCAAAAATCGAAGGTGAGTTGCTGGGCTACGCGTTCACGGCGGACGGCCATCATCCCACCGCGCCGGACCCCCGAGGAGAAGGCGCGTATCGCACCATGGTCACCGCCCTCGCCCGCGCCGACGTGCCCATATCCGACCTCGGCTGCATCAACCTGCACGGAACCGGAACCGAGGCGAACGACCGGATCGAGAGCAAGTCTGTCGCCAGGCTCCTGGGGGATACGGCGATTCCTGTCTATTCTTTCAAATCCCAGGTTGGCCACTGTCTCGGCGCGGGCGGAATCCTGGAAGCGACCGCCGGCCTGACGGCCATGAACGAGGGCGTGGTTCCGGCCACGATCAACTTTGGCGAGCCCCGGCCCGGCTGCAACCTGGACTACGTTCCCAACGAACCGCGCAAAAAAGAATACGATCGCTTTTTGTCGTGCAACTACGCTTTCGGGGGACACAACGCCGGGATCGTCGTGGGCCGGCACATTCCGGAGCGACCGCCTGCGGCGCGAACGGGCGAACGAAAGCGCACGGTGCTCACCGGAAGCGGCGCGATCTCTTCACTGGGAATCGGCTCGGACAGGCTCCTTCTTGCCCTGCGCGAGAACCACTGCGGCCTGGTGCCCGCCGGCGAGCGAGTCAACGGGCAGACCGGGGCCACGCTGGGCGGCTTCGTCCCGGAGTTTCAGTCCCGTGACGTAGATCGTCGACTCGATCTCCGACCCATGAACCTCATCAGCCGCTATGCAACTGCGGCGGCGAGGCTCGCCCTTCGGGACGCGGGCATCAGGTTGAGCCCCAAGACGGGCAGGGATATCGGCGTCATCAGCGGAATCTACGTGGGGACCAGCGAGGAAGACCACATGTTGGCGGTGATGCGCTCGGGCGGAGCACAGGCCGATATCGCAGGCTTTTCGACCATCGTTCCCAACGCAATGGGGGGATGGATATCCAACGCGCTGGCGCTCAAGGGCTACTCGTGCACGGTCACCATGGGTGCGGACGCGGGGTTGTTCGCGCTCCTTTTTTCCCACCTGGCCATCCGAAGCGAGGCCGCGCAGCGCATTGTCGCGGGCGCGGCGGACGAACTCTACTCGCGTTACTACATGAACTACGACGAGCTGGGACTCCTGCACACGGACGAGCACGAAAAGAACTACCACATCAGACCCGAACTGGACGACAGGCGGATCCTCTCCGAGGGGGCCGCCTACCTCATCGTCGAGGAGCTGCACAGCGCAAGGGAACGAGGCGCCGGGATCCTCGCGGAGATCGTGGGGCACGGCCAGACCACCGACTCGATCAATTTTCTGGAGCCCAGCCGAGATCCCGGAGGGCTCGTCCGGGCAATCCGGGCGGCGCTCGATGATGCCGGCTGGTCCGCAAGGGACGTCGGCCTGATCACCTGGTCTCCTCAGGGAAACAGCGGCGACCTCAAGGTTGTGGAGGCCCTCGACACCGTTCTCGCAGACAGAGCCTCGTCCGTTCCCATGATAACCGGCGTCTTCCACACAGGGCTCAGCGAGGCCGCTTGCGGCACAATGACCCTGGCGGCGATGCTCAACGCGTGGGCGAACGGCGGTGAGCTGTGGTCCCAGACGACCGGGCTCGAGGAGATCGACTCGCGGCCCCTGCCGTCGGGGCCCGTTCCAACCCTTGCCATCGCAACAAGCGATCTGGGATACAACCTGGTGCTGGCAATCGCCCCGGGTGAAGGAGTTTCTTAGATGAGACCGAGGGTCGTGGTAACAGGCGTGGGAACAATCTCATCGATCTCCGGGGATGCGCCGGGATTTGTGGACGCCCTCGCAAAAGGCCGACGCGGTCTTGTCGAACTGAGCGACCCGCGCCTCAAAAACCTCAAGTCCACTCACGCGGCGCTCATCCGCGATATCCAACCGAACCCCGAAGATCCCCGGGAAGTCC
>JAUXHN010000128.1 GCA_030621515.1 Deltaproteobacteria bacterium
CGAGCAACATGCGTTAATTTTTCCATTCGGAGAAATTGCCCCCTAAAGTGTCTATTGTCTAGGCCTGACCCCATCCTTTACTTCCCCCCTCCTCGATAGATCGATAGTATCCCCGTTCATGGAATTCGGTTTTGGCACCACGAACACCGACGAGAAGACCTACTCGGTGGCAGAGATAAACAGGGAGGCGCGCTCGTTGTTGGAGAGCGCCTTCGCGGGCGTCTGGCTCGAGGCGGAGGTTTCGGAGGCGACCGTTGCGCGTTCCGGCCACATCTACTTCAAGCTGGCGGATCCGGGCGGCAAGGCGAGCATCGACGCGGTGATGTGGCGCGGTGGGGCCATGCGATACGGCTCGCGAATCGAGCAGGGCGTCAGGATTCGTTGCCACGGGCGCGTGACCCTGTACGAGGCCGGTGGCCGATATCAGATAGTCGCCGATCGAGTAGAGGAGGCGGGCGAGGGGTTAAAGGCAAAGTTGCTGGCCACGCTTCGCGCAAAGCTCGAAGCCGAGGGCCTGTTCGCCGCGGAGCGCAAGCGGCCGTTGCCCCACATTCCGGCCAGGGTGGGGGTGGTCACCTCCCGATCGGGAGCCGCCGTGCGGGACATCATCAAGGTGACGTCACGCCGGTTCCCGTCGCGTATCGTCGTCGCCCACGCCAGTGTTCAGGGCAAGGGGGCGGCAAGCGAAATCGTGCGCGGGCTCGATCTGGTGAGCGGCCAGCCGGGTGTGGAGGTAGTAATCATCGGCAGGGGCGGCGGTTCGTCGGAGGATCTCGACGCCTTCAACGACGAGGAGCTGGTTCGCGCCATCGCCCGGTGTCCGGTCCCGGTAATAAGCGCCGTGGGCCATGAGGTGGATGTGACCCTCGCTGATCTGGTCGCAGATCGGCGCGCGGCAACGCCGTCTGAAGCGGCGGAGCTGGCAGTGCCCGAGATGGAGAAGCTCTCTCACCGGCTCGATGAAGTTTCGCTCGGCCTTCAGACCGCCTTTGCGCACGGGATGAGCCGGCGGCGCGAGAAGCTCGGCAGGGTGCTCGGAGACATGAAGGCCAGAGATCCGCGGACGAGGCTCCGGGCCGGCGTGGAGGCGCTGGCGAAGTCCAGGGAGGTTCTCGCGAGGTGGCCGGACAGGGCGCTGTTCAGGGCCCGGGGAGATCTCGTGGCCGCCGGCGAGGGATTGTACAGATGGCCCCAACCGACGATGGCGAGAGCCCGCGGAGATCTGGGGCAGATCGTCGCCAGGCTTCAGGTGCTAAGCCCTCTGGCCAGCCTTCAGAGAGGTTACGCAGTAATAAGACGCGCCGACGACGGCGCGATCGTCAAGTCACCCGAACAGGCTCCGACGGGAACGAATCTCAAGTTGACCGTGGCCCGCGGAGAGATCTTTGCCAGGGTAGTGAAAGATACTGAGGATACTTCCCAATGATGACACGTGAAGAGATCGTCGCGCTCGACAAGAAGTTAATCTGGCATCCGTACACGCCGATGAAGAAGTACATCGAGGAGATCGATCCGGTGGTCGTGGAGCGGGCGGAGGGGATCTACTTGTACGACATGGACGGAACCCGGTACGTGGACGGCAACGCATCGTGGTGGGTCAACGTGCTCGGTCACAACCACCCGCGACTGATGAACGCCCTGCGTGCGCAGACCGAAACTCTGGCTCATTGCTCCATGGCGGGCATGACCCATGGGCCGGCGGTAGAGCTGGCGCAGAAGCTGCTTCCCCTGTGCGGCGAGTCGCTCAATCATATCTTCTTCTCGGATGACGGTTCCACCGCCGTTGAGGTGGCTGTTCGGATGGCCTACCAGTACTGGCAGATCAAGGGTCGCTCGCAGAAGCGGCGGTTCGTCACGCTGAAAGGGGCCTTTCACGGCGAGACGATAGGAGCTGCATCCGTCTCCGGGGGAGAGTTGTTCCACAAGGCTCTGGGACCGTTGCTTTTTGACAGGATCATACTGCCGAGCCCGGCCAGTGTCGCGTCAAGTGGTGAGGGATCGGGTGTGTCGACCCAGAGCGGGGTGGGGTGGTTCAACGAGCCCTTCGCCGCAGCAAAGAAGATCCTGGAGGAGAGCGCCGATGAGGTTGCGGCGATCATCGTGGAGCCGCTGGTGCAGGGCGCCGCCGGCATGCTCATGTATTCTCCGGGATACCTGAGCGAGCTGCGCGTCCTGTGCGACGATCTGGATGTGCTGCTCATCGTCGACGAGGTCTTCGTGGGTTACGGCCGCACCGGAACGTTTCTAGCTCATCATCAGGCGGGGATCGACGCGGACATCACATGCCTGGCCAAGGGGTTTTCAGGTGGAGTTCTTCCCATGGCCGCGACCGTCGCCTGCGATCGCGTTTTCGATGCGTTCCTCGGCGGTCCGGACGAGACCCTCTGGTACGGGCATTCCTTCACCGGCAACCCCATCGGGTGTGCCGTGGCCCTCGAGACGCTCAAGATCTTCGACGAGGAGAACATCATCGGCGGGCTCGGTCCCAGGTTCGACGCCATGCAGCGGGGGCTCGACAGCGTGAAGGATCATCCGTGGGTTCGGAATCCGAGGCGCACGGGTATCATCACCGCATTCACCCTTACCTCGCCCCAGGCGGGGGAGAGCGCCTCCGATTATCTGGACGATGCGGGCTGGAGGTTCTATGTCGAGGCCCGCAAGCGCGGCGCGCTGATTCGTCCCATGGGCAACGTCGTCTATTTCGTCTTGCCGCTCACCATAACCGTCGAGCAGATCGACAGCCTTTTCGCCATCGTCCGCGAATCCCTCGAAGCGACGTTTGGGAAGTAGGCGTGTAACTTTTTTCAGGAGGCCGGCAATGAACGAGCAGTATCCCAGGTTTCTGACCATATCCTGGATAGCGCTGGCGGCGGCGATAGTGATACCGCCGGTCGGCATAGTTTTGGGCATCATCGCCATGGTGAAGTCAAAGAAGTTGCCGGACCGCCCGGGCAACAAGGCTGTGGCCATCTCATCACTCCTCACGGCTCTCTTCATGCTTCTCATTCTCGTGCCGATGATCGGTTGGCTATTTGCAGTCGAAATGCAACGCGACGAAGCATACGAGGAAATGTGGCGCGCAGAGGAAGAAATGTACTTGGAGCAGGAGCGCATGAAAGAGAAGTTGCAGACGGAGATGGAAGCCATGGAACGAGCCATGCGGGAGGCCGAAGAGGCCATGCGTCAGGCGGAGCAGGCCCCAGAAGCGATGGGGCGGTAGGCCCGGCAGCTGATCACCCCCGCATGGGTGCCAGACACATTATGAGCCTTTTCCGTCTACCGCCCTACCTGCACTGGTTCCAGTAGGCGTCGGTGCTGTCGGCCTTGATGCGGCACTGGGCGACTTGCTGGCTTATGCCCTCGTTCACGGCTTCCGCGACACACTTTTTGACTTCCTCGTCCCGCCCGGCCTTCTCGTCGACGACCTTCTTCTTGGCCTCTTTAATGGCAGTTTCCTTGGCTGGACCGAGCGCCTGAAAGTCGGGATCGAACTGCCTGGAGGTCACCTCTTTTTTCTTGGCGTAATCCTCATTGAGTTTGGCCTTCTCTTCGTCGTTCTCCGCTTTTTCGAGCTTGGCGGCGAGTTCGACATCCCACCCCTTGAGATCCTTGGCGCGCCAATCGACCAGCTTCTTCTCCCGAGCCTTGAAATCCTCATCCACCCTGGCGAGCAGATCCTTCTCCACTGGAAGAGGCCCATCCGCGCGCAGCCCGACCAGGTTCTCACACATCTGGGCGATCTCGCCGTCCGTGGCGGCCGGAACACACGAAACCACAAGCGTCCCCACGAAACAAAACACAGAAGCTATGACCAGGTTTTTCATTTTTTCCCCCTTTTCGAAGTTGTTCACCCCGTATGGGTGCCATTATTATAGAGATAGATAACATTACGCCTTAAAATGACGAAATCACCAGGCCATTTTCTTTGCAGGTTCATCCGGAACCGACCTTCATGCTCGCCGCCGTTCGCCGCCGGCCGCCGCCGAATTCTATGCTCGGATGTCCACGGCATACAAGAAAGTTAAAGCTGGCCGCCATCATCGTGCCACCCTGCTGTAGCTCGCCGACGAGCGGAGCAGGGCCCTTCCCCTCGCAGGGGAAGGCCGGGATGGGGTCAACCAATTTTTATCCGGTGGCACGGGGATTGCTAATTCGTAGATCAATGGCCTCCATGTGCACCATGCCGGCGAGGGAGCGACCTCGTGAACGTCTGAGAGAAAAAGGTTGCGGCGCCCTGGGGGACGCCGAGTTGCTCGCGTTGCTTCTGGGTACCGGTACGGGAGGCGAGAACGCCCTCGATCTCGCGCGAAGAATCCTCGTGGAGCTTGGAGGCGTGGAGCGACTCGTCCGGGAAGGGGTCGGCGATCTGGCGAGGATAAACGGGCTCGGGGAGGCCAAGGTGTCCCGCATCGTCGCGGCTATCGAACTGGGAACTCGGATTGTGGAACGCAGGAGCACGCAGGATCACAGCTCGCGATTCACCTGCAGCTCCGACATATGGGAGGCCTATCGCACCAGGCTGGCGCCTCTCATGCAAGAAACCTTTCTGGCGGTGGGGCTCAACAACCGAAACGAGCCCATCAGGGAGGAAGTGGTGGCGAAGGGATCGCTCAACGAGTGCATGGTGGAGCCGAGGGAGGTCTTCCGCCCCATGATCTCCGAAGCTGCTGCGCGGCTGGTGGTGCTGCACAACCATCCCTCGGGAGATCCCCGGCCCAGCCCTCACGATGTGGCCCTCACCCGCCGCCTGGTCAAGGTCGGGGAGATCATCGGTATACCCCTGGTGGATCATATTGTCGTGGGAAGGAAGAGCTACTCCAGCCTGCGCGATCTGGGATTGATGGGCTGATCTCCGAGTCGCCCATTAATGGCCTTCGGGCATTTGTCTCGCTATAACCATTCGTGGAAGAAGCGAGGCGATTTCAATGATATTCAGGACGCTGGCAATCGGGGTCATGTCGGGAGCGATCGCAGCGGTAGTTTTTGTAATGTGCGGCAACGGAGGCCGGGCGCCGGGGCCGAGCAAGCCGACTCCTTCTGTAAAGACCGAGGTGGCGGACGATCTAGCCGGGCCGCAAAGACCGGTGAGGCCGAGCGGGGAAAAGGCCTCCGATGAGAAGATCTACGATTTTGCGAACAACCTCAGTGGGGCGCACCTTCGATCCGGCGGATTGCTGGTGGATTTCGGGACCCCGGCCAGGCACAAGTATACACTGGGCGATTGGAAGACCGGCTGGCGCGGGGACTACGACGACGGAGGAACAACGTTCAGCTACCTGAGCGGCGCGACCGGTCGTATATACTTCGACGCGTCGAAGTCGGAGGTTGGCGGCGGGACGGTTACCGTGAGGGCCAGAGCCGTCGGAAGCACCTCGGGACGGGTTTACCTGAACGGCAAACAGATAGGGACCATGTCGCTTGCCTCAAAGGATGAGTTTGGACACTCGGCCATCGAGTTTGCCACCGGCATCAAAAAGGGGCGCAACGAGCTGATGTTGCGCTTCAACACCCGGAGACCGGCCCACGACGGGAAGGGAGCGGCCCTGGCGGTGGATTACATCCGAATAACACCTGTCGATTCTGGCAATGGGCCCGCCGCATCGACCTTCGACGCGGTCATCTACCCGGACCGGACAGGGCGGGAGCCCGGCATCCTGCTCGGCCGGGGCGAGTCGATCACTTACAATATTCCTGTTCCGAAGGGAGCCATGATCCGCGGCCTGGTACGTGCCAATGGGGTGGACGGCGCTGCGAAACTCCTGGTCTCCGTCCGGGGTGATAACGGCGAGGAAATTCCTCTCGCAAATCTGGATGCGGGCAAACGATCCACGAGTATGGCCGTCAACCTGGCCGAGAATGCGGGCAAGGTGGTTGCGATCACGTTCGAAGCCGCGCAGGGGGAGGTGGTAATGATCGGCGCCGGGCTCTACGCCGGGAAGAGGAAAGGGGACACGGCTCCGGGCGCCATCAGCGCAAAGAACGTGATGATTGTGTTGATCGACACGTTGAGGGCGGACCATCTCGCTCTCTACAATAATAACACCCGCGTTCAGACGGCCTTCATGAACAAGATCGGGGCCGAATCGATGGTCTTCGACAGGGCCCTCGTGCAGGAGAACTGGACCAAGCCGTCCGTGGCGACGTTGCTGACGGGTTTGTTTCCCGAGACCCACCGCACCAAGACCGAGAAGAACAAGCTTCCGCGCACGGTCACGCTCATCTCCGAGCACTTCCGCAAGCTGGGTTTCGCCACCGCCGCGTTCATCGCGAACGGCTACGTTTCGGGCAAGTTCGGTTTTGAAAAAGGCTGGGACACCTGGATAAATTACGTGCGGGAAGGAAAGGCCAACAGGGCAAAATTCGTGGCCCGGGACACGATCGCGTGGCTCGAGTCAAGACCAAAGGACAGGCCCTTTCTCCTGTACGTGCACACCATCGATCCCCACGTGCCGTACATTCCGCCAAGGGAGTTTCGCGCTCTGTACGATGACGAGCCTTACAACGGCGTCGTGACCCCACGGGGGACCGCCAAGCTGCTGGAGGGCATCAAGAAGGGATCGGTCAAGCTCTCGCAAAGGGACAAGTACCGGCTGGAGGCGCTCTACGACGGTGAGATCAGCTACCACGACGAGCACTTCGAGCGGATCTACCAGGCCATGTCGGACCAGGGGTTGCTCGAGGATACGCTTATTGTCGTCACCTCGGATCACGGTGAGGAGTTCTTCGAGCACGGCTCCGTGGGGCACGGGCATTCGATGTACGAGGAGATGCTCCACGTGCCGCTGTTGATGCGTTTGCCCGGGGCGAGCGGCCACGAGGGCAAGGCCAGGTCGGACGCGGAGGTCGGGCTGGTGGATGTGTTTCCAACTGTGTGCGAGTTAACGGGTGTTGAGATTCCAGGCGATGTAGAGGGGCGAAGCCTTGTTCCGCTCCTCAAGGGCGTCGCCGGAGATCGGTGGCCCGGGGTCTCGTTCAGCGATTTCCTCTACGGCCAGCGTGCTGTGAGGATGGGTCGGTACAAACTCATCTATCGCGGGCTTTCCACAACCCTCTTCGATCTGGAAACGGATCCGGCGGAGACCACCGATCTGAGCGACGAGATGCCAATCACCCTCGCGGCGCTGCGGGAGCAGCTGGGGATCCACCAGGGCAGATTCGTGGACACGGGCTCGGTCGGCGGTGCCGGTAATGTCCCGAAGACCGTCGATCAGGCCAGGGCCCCCGTTTCGAAGAAGAAACACAAAAAGGAAGACACCGTCATCGATCCCGAGACGCGGAAACAACTGGAAGCGTTGGGCTACATAGGGGATTGACAGTGGACGATCGATCGCGGCGTCGCGCTGTCAATCCGTGTCCAGGGGTCTGGTGGTGCCGTCGGAGAGGATTTCCTCGATGCGGCGTTCAGCGTCCTCGAGGCGGGAGGATCCTTTCCGGGAGAGGGCCACGCCTTCTTCGAAACGCTTGAGCGCCTCGTCGAGTGGCAGCTCGTTGCTCTCGAGATCACGCACCACGGACTCGAGTTGTTCAAGGATCTCTTCGAATGGCTTTTCTTTTTTCATGGTATATGGATAGCCGATCATCATGTCCGAGCCAAGCCCAGATACCGTTTATGAAAAGACCCACGGATTGCCCGTGGAAGTGAGCATCGTGTTCGCCATTCAGATGGTGGTCGTTACCGGCCTGGTTCAGCTGGACAGGGTAGTTCCCTTAAGCGGCGCGCTGAACGCGCTGGTGGGCGGCGTTTTCATTTTTCTGCCGGTGCTGGTTCTGGACCGCAGGGGCAAGCCGTACCGTCGATACGGCCTGGCTATCGGCGCGCCGTTGGTCGACTTGTTATGGGTGTCGGTTTTCAGCGCCGTGTTCTTCGTCCCTCTGATCTTCGCGGCGCCGCTGTTCTGGAGTCACTTCTGGAACATCGGCGAGTGGAGCTTCGCCTGGCCAGACGGGTATCCGGTCGCGGCCCTGGCGCACCTGGTTGTCGTGGCGCTTCCCGAGGAGTATTTCTATCGCGGATACCTCATGGGAAGGCTGGACGATATCTTCAAGGGCAGGATGTCGGTCGGGGGCGCGAAGCTCGGGTGGGGATTTCTCATCCAGGCGGTCCTGTTTGCGTTCGGTCATTTTCTCGTGGACTTCAACCCGTTGCGGCTGGCGGTCTTCTTTCCGGCCCTGGCCTTCGGATGGTTGCGGGCGAAGCGGGGGACCATCGTCGCGCCGGTGTTGTTTCACGCCGCAAGCAATGTTTTCATGGGGATCCTGACGGCCGGGTACGGCTTCAACTGAACGGAGAGTTCCTGATGACAGTTCCGATACCGCCATCGGTGCAGAACATAGTGGACCTGGCCCTGGAGGAGGATCTGGGGCGGGGTGACATAACCACGAGCCTGTGCGTGCCGACCGGGGCGATGGGTCTGGGCAGGGTGATCGCCCGACAGGACCTGGTCGTTTCGGGGACGGACGTGTTCGCGATGGTGATGGAAAAAGTGGATCAATCCATCCGCGTGAGCGCTGCCGCCTCCGACGGCGACCGCGTGAAGGCCGGCGATCCGATTCTCGATACGAAGGGCCCCATGGCGTCGCTTCTCATGGGCGAGAGAACGGCCCTCAATTTCCTGCAGCGGTTGTGCGGCGTGGCCACGCTGGTCGACAGGTTCGTGAGTGCGTTGCCGGCGGGAGCGACCGTGAAACTGACCGATACCAGGAAGACTACCCCGGGGATGCGGCACCTGGAGAAGCGGGCCGTGGTTCACGGCGGCGGGAGTAATCACCGGGTCGATCTGGCCGGCGGGATACTCATCAAGGAGAACCACATCGCGGCGGCGGGCTCGGTGAAGGAGGCCATCGCGCGATGCCGGCGTGGAGCGCCGCATGACATGCGTTTGGAAGTTGAGGTGCGCGACGAGGACGAGTTGCGCGGGGCGCTGCAGGAGGGTGTCGACGCGGTTCTGCTGGACAATATGAATGTGGCGCAAGTGGCCGGATGCGTACAAATAGTGTCCGGAAGGGCGGTCGTCGAGGCGTCCGGCGGGGTGAACCTGCAGACTGTCGGCGGCCTCGCGGCTGCGGGGGTGGACGTCATCTCGGTGGGCGCGTTCACGCATTCGGCTCCCTGTGCGGACCTGAGCTTCATAGTCGAAGGGGTGCGAAAGTTGTCGTGACCGGATTCTCCAAAGATCGATTCTTTGCGCAGCTCGAGCGCATGGGACGCTCTTCGGATCGCCGTGTGTCGATTCACGAACGGATCGACTCGACGTCCGACGAGCTTAAGCGATGCCTTCGCGACGGCGCTCCTGTCGGGACCGTGGTGATCGCATCGTCCCAGACCGGCGGCAGGGGACGCAACCGGAAGCCCTGGTATTCTCCGCCCAACGGCAGTCTCTACATGTCCATGTCGGTTTCGGTTGCGGGCGAGCCCGTGGAAAACCTGCCGTTGATACCGCTCGCGGCCGGCATCGCAGCCATTGACGCCCTCGAGGATGC
Source organism: Deltaproteobacteria bacterium (assembly GCA_030621515.1). Lineage (GTDB taxonomy): Bacteria > Myxococcota_A > Polyangia > JAAYKL01 > JAAYKL01 > JAUVAN01. The sequence continues at coordinate 9,481 of JAUXHN010000128.1, forward strand.
GGGTGGAACGCGGCCCACGCTCAAGTGGCCCAATGATCTGATGGTGAACGATCGCAAGCTCGGAGGCATCCTGTGTGAGGCGCCGGACATCAATGCACGTCCGGTGATCGCGGTGGTCGGCCTGGGTCTCAACACGGGAGGGGCCGATTTTCCCGATGATCTCGATGGGATCGCGATCGATCTGGCCGCCGTAGCGGATCGTGTGCCCCCCCTCCCGCTGATCGCCGCGCGATGGGTGTCCGGGGTGGAGAGATGGAACGAGAGGATCGGAAAAGGGGGCAGAGCGGACCTCGTAAGGGCCTGGCGCGAGCGCGCTGAGGCTTTCGGTCGTCTGGTTCGTGTGGGTGATGCGGAGGGACGGACCGTTAACCTGGACGAACGCGGGCAGTTGCTGGTCGAAAAAAACGACGGAGAGGTGGTCGCCGTCCCTGGTGGAATAGTGGAGTATTTGGAGTAGCTTGTTGCCCAACAAACTACATGCTACGTTCCCGTTTGCATTTATGGTGATTGAACGAAAAAAGAAGAGCTCATTTAAGATTTTCAAGGGCTCGGGAGGATGTCGGAAATGAAGGGGGTTACTAGAATCCTGGGAGTTGCGGTTCTGGCGGCGGTTTTTGTTCTTTCGGGAACTGCGGCGGCGCAGAACGCGGGCACGCCGAACGAGCCGGTGGAGGCGAAGGGAGTGGGTGTCTCCGGTGGTATAATCGCAGGGGCGGAGGTTGTGCTGCTCGTCGAGTCATTCGCAGATGTCAAGCCGGTCTGGCCATGGGTCGTCTTCCCGATCCTGGGCGCGGGCGGAGGCGGAGTGGGGGGCTACTTCCTTGAAAAAAACTCTTCCGGGGGAGCGGTAGCGCTCCTCGTGTCCGCCATGGCGCTGCTTATCCCGACAACCGTTGCTGTCTCCATCGCGAGGGCCTACGAGGCCGAGGAGGAAGGCGCGGTTCCTGCCGATTCGGAGGGGGGGGCGGCCTTCTCCTTCGAGTTGAATCCCAGCGGCCAGCCTGACGAGGGCACCTACACGGAGGTGGAGTCCAGGCCGGACAGTGACAGTATCCCCGATGATGCGCCCCCTATCGAGGAGGCTCCGGATTCGGAGCCCGCGCCTGCGCCACCAGAGGCGGGCGAGGGCGAGGTAACGGGCCCCGAGGCGAGAAACGATTCCAGTGGAAACGACGCCGTGGGGCACCTGGCGAGCGGGTCGTTGTTTCATGTGGGGTCGGACAGGAGCTTCGGGTTCGGTATCCCGGCGGTGGACGTTCGACCCACGACGTGGTCAGCCGAGGAATCTCTTCACGGTAACAACCCGGGAATCGAGATTCACGTTCCTCTTTTCATAGTAGATCTCCCATAGGCGCGTTGTATCATTGACTTCTTGCGATGTTCTCGCAATAACACGTCTACAAAAGTAAAGAAGGTTGATGCCAATCTGGAAACACCCGGAGAAGACCGGGCAGGGGAGGTTAGCGATGGAAAAAGAAAACACTGAAGGAACCGGCCAGGAGGGAACGCCTGAGGTGGAGAAGAAACCGGAGGAGAAGCCGGAGAAGACGCCGGAAGCGCCCGTACACGTGGGCGACGACGACCTGAAGATCTCCAATACCGGGCAGCGAGTTCGCGCGATAATCGTGGTTCTCATAGCGCTCGGCGCCGCAGGTGCGGCCATCTGGTACTTCAACGAGAAGGCCAAGAAAGAGGAGGCCATACAGGAAGTAAAGACCGATTTCCAGGTTGTTCACGACAACGGGTACAACGCGTTTTGGAAGGAAACTCAGGTAGATATAAAGGCGCTGAAGAGCAACGAGGACTTTGAAGTCAAGATCAAAGAGATCCTGGCGAACTCGTCTGTCGGTTACGCCCGTCACATCAAGGACAAGGCGCTGCCGATACTTGCCGCGAAGTTGCCCGACTACAAGAGCCTCACTGCGCCCACCGAGTTCGCCGTCGAGGTGGCGGCCGTGGCGACCGCAGCGGAGAACCTGCACAACGCGTGGAAGGAGTTCGCCGGCGAGGTGGAGGCCTACGAGGTTTATCTCGAGGCCAAGAGCAAGCTGACCGACTCGGGTAACGCCTGGCTCGGTATCCAGGGAGATCCCAAGGACGAGGAGTTCCTGATCAAGGGCGCCAATTATCTCAACCTCGTGCGCTGCATTCTGGTGGACAAGATCGCGTTCGAGATCGAGCCTCAGGACCTCCAGTACAGGATCGAGGACACATGCGCCAAGAACGCGGAGCAGGCCCAGTGGTTCCGCCGCGTAATTAGCGACTGCATGCCCAAGCTCCTCGATAAGAACACAGAGGCCGACGATTACTTCAACAAGACCATCGAGGCTTACCAGAAGGCCGCTCCCGGGGATACCAAGTCGGTGTTCGGCGTCGAGCATTGCCTCGGTCTTGCACGCGATACCTTCGAAAGTGAGATCATCAATAAGATCGCGGCAGCGTGGGCCGAATATGTGAAGGCCCAGAATGCGTTGCTCGAGAAGATCAAGGTCGAGCAGAAGAAACTCAAGTAGTTTCCCTTTTCTACATGACATCCCAGACACGCAAGCTCTTCGGTACCGACGGCATTCGCGGAACGGCCAACAAGCACCCCATGACCGGGGAGGTGGCCATGGCTCTCGGGCGCGCGTTGACCCAGGTCGCCAGGCGTTCCGGTGGGCGAAAGCGACCCAAGGTGGTCATAGGAAAGGACACGCGTCTCTCCGGATACCTGATCGAGACGGCCATCACCTCCGGGATATGCTCCATGGGCGGAGAGGTGATGCTGGTGGGTCCCCTGCCCACGCCGGGAATATCGTTTATCACCACCTCCATGAGGGCCGACGCCGGTGTGATGATCACGGCTTCGCACAACCCTTATGGCGACAACGGCATCAAGCTCTTCGGCGCGGATGGATTCAAGTTTCCCGACGAGCTGGAGAGCAACCTGGAAACGCTCATGGAAGGGAACGGATCCACGGGCCGCGTGAGGGTGGGCAGCGGCATCGGGGGGGGCATTGTGAGGAGGGGGGCAGTGATTACAGGGGGCGATTATAAGGCGGGAGAGTTGGGCGATGTGATTATC
>JAUXHN010000198.1 GCA_030621515.1 Deltaproteobacteria bacterium
GGATCGGGCTTCTCGTTCGATATCAAGATCAGCAGAGGCGGCGGGGCTTCTGTCTGCGGCGAGTCCACCGCCCTGATGGCTTCCCTCGAAGGTCGATCCGGCGAACCGAGGGCAAAGTATGTTCACACGGTGGAGCACGGCCTGTTCGATTTTCCCACCACGCTCAACAACGTCGAAACCTGGGCAAACGTCCCGGAGATCATCAGGGACGGAGCGGACAAATTCGCCTCGGTGGGAACGGATCAGAGCAAGGGCACAAAGATCTTTTCGCTGGTGGGAAAAATCAACAACACCGGCCTCGTGGAGGTGCCCATGGGCATCTCCGTGCGCGACATCGTCTACGAGATCGGCGGAGGGATCCCGGGAGGCAAAAAGTTCAAGGCGGTGCAGACCGGCGGGCCGTCCGGCGGCTGCATCCCCAAAAGCATGCTCGATCTTCAGGTGGATTTTCAGAAGTTGACCGAGGTCGGCTCCATGATGGGCTCCGGCGGCATGATCGTCATGGACGAGGACACCTGCATGGTGGACGTGGCCAGGTATTTCATCCACTTTCTCAAGGAGGAGTCCTGCGGCAAGTGCGTGCCCTGCCGGGAAGGGTTGAAAACGGCGCTCGATACACTTGACCGCATCACCGAAGGCAAGGGTGAAATCAGGGACATCGAGATCCTCGAAGAGATAGGCGAGTGGATGTCCGCCTCATCCCTTTGCGCCCTCGGCGGGTCCGCCGCGAATCCGGTATTGAGCACAATTCGCCACTTCAGGGACGAGTACGTGGCGCACATCGAGGAGCGCCGTTGCCCCGGCGGCGTCTGCGTGGAGCTCATTACCTATTCCATCGATCCCGAGCTGTGCGACGGCTGTCACGCCTGCGTCAAGGTCTGCCCCAAGGACGTGATCGCGGGCGACGTGAAACAGACTCACACGATCGACATTGCAGGCTGTATCAAATGCGGAGCCTGCCTGGCCGCCTGCACCAGGGACGCGATCAGCAGAAAATGAACATGATGGACAACCAATCCATAAAACGAGTTTCAATCACAATCGACGGTCACAAGATGACCGCTCCGTACCGTGCGTCCCTGTTGAGCGTGGCGTCTCGTATGGGGATCTCCATCCCCACCCTCTGCCATCACGACGCCCTCGAACCGGCGGGCGCCTGCAGGCTCTGCATCGTGGAGCACGTTCGCGATGGATGGAGCAAATTTGTCACTGCATGCAACTACCCGGTGGACGAGGGGATGGTCTTTCGCACCTCCTCGCAGGAGGTCGAGCGTTACCGCCGCATGACCATGGAGGCCCTGCTCGCCCGCTGCCCGGACGTCCCTGCGATTCGCAAGCTCGCACAACAACTCGGCGTCGTCGAGTCCCGGTTCACCGCGGGCGATGAAACCTGCATCCTGTGCGGGATGTGCACCCGGGTGTGCGAAACCTACGCTACCAGCGCGATCTCAACCCTCCACCGGGGCTCCGACAAGGTAGTCGGAACCTTCGACGACAAGCCCCCCGAGGATTGCGTCGGGTGCGGCTCCTGCGCCTCCGTGTGTCCCACCGGGCACATAAAGGATCGGCGCGAGGGCGGCGTGTACGAGATCTGGGAGCGGAAGTTCCCCGTCGCGGTCTGCGGCGTGGAGACAGAAAAGTGCCGGGGTTGCGGCGCATGCGAAGAGGCGTGTCCCTATAGAGTTCCCCGAGTGGTCCTGCGCAAGGGAGCGGCGCCGGTCTCCACTATCGATCGAGAGGCGTGCCGGGGCTGCGGCGTCTGCGTGGCCGCGTGCCCCACCGGCGCAATAGCCCAGCCGCGCGCTTCGCGGGATCTTCCCGACAACTCCGGGGGCATCCTTGTTATCGCGTGCGGCAGGTCTGCCCTCAAGATCCCGACCTCGCCCACTATCCCCGACGGAGCACACGTGATGGAGCTTCCCTGCGTGGGGGGCGTGACCCCGGCAATGCTCATCGGCGCCCTCGCCAGGGGTTATGACGGGGTACTGGTCATGGGGAGACACGAGTCCACATGCAAGCTGGATGGATCGGAAAAACACGCGCGCTACACAGTCAAGCAGATGGAGCGCCTGGCCCGTCTTGTGGGCCTCGGCGAGGGACGTGTGCAATTCGTGGAGCCCTTGCCCGGACTGCAGGGGCCGACCATCGCCATCGCGGAGTTTTTAAAAGCCACGGATTCAACACCCCTGAAAACCACTCTTCCGATCGATCATGCCCTGGACGGAATGGACGACGCACTGGCCGTCACCCGATGGCTATGCGAACGCGACGAGCTGAGCATCGACGGAAAAGCCTGGCTCGACAGCCACGAGATCCCGGCAGCAAAATCGGCGAAAGGCTCCGTCGACGCAGGCGCCATTCCGTATCTCGATATCCTGTTGGGGCACCTGCTTGAGCCGGCGCGACTCCCCGCGATACTCGCCAAAGCTCTGAAGACAAAAGAAACACGGGGCGTACACATCGGACCGATGCCCCAGATTAATCTGCAACTCGCGCTTCCCCAAAAAGAGATCGCGATCCTTCGCGAGCGCCTGACAGCAGCCCCGGACGACGACATCGATATTGTCGAGACGGGCGATCTCGCGGAGTTGATCCAGTACCTCCTCCTGTTGCGCAAAGGCTCCTGGAGAAACTCTCACGTACAACCCGTGCTGACCTCCGACCCGGCGGCGGCCTCTGATGCGGAAAGGCAGGCGAACCGATGAGCCAGCGACGCATCCAATCCCATCCGATTCTGGAGCCGTTGCCCGACGGAACCGTCGATTTCACCTTCGACGGGCAATCCTTGAAAGCCCGCCCCGGCGAGATGATCGCGTCGGCGCTGTTCGCCTCGGGAATTTCTATTTTCGGGCACCACCATCGCGACGGGGGACCGCAGGGCATCTTCTGCGCCAACGGGCAATGCTCCCAGTGCACGGTCCTGGCCGACGGCCGGGCCGTCAAGTCGTGCATGGTCGCGATCCAGCCCGGCATGGAGGTCGCAAGCGCGCAGGGGAACCCTCCCCTTCCCGCAGACGATCAAGTCAAGTCCCTTCATCGCCCCCCGGACGTGGAGGTCGATGTTCTCATCATCGGCGGCGGACCTGCGGGCCTGAGCGCAGCCGTGGAGCTGGGCAAGGTTGGAATCGACGTTCTGATAGTGGACGACAAGCCGGAGCTCGGCGGCAAGCTCACCCTCCAGACCCACGGTTTCTTCGGATCCGTGGCCGACTGCTGGGCGGGCACCCGTGGAATAGATATCGGTCACCTTCTGACCGACGCGCTGGACGATCTACCCGGCATCCAGGTCTGGACCGACACCACCGCCGTTGGAATATTCTGGGACGGCAAGGTCGGGGTCGCAACGCCCGGCGGGTACAAGCTTGTCACCCCGAAAAACGTCCTCATCGCCATGGGCGCCAGAGAAAAATCACTGGCATTTCCCGGAGCGGATCTCCCCGGGATCTACGGCGCCGGCGCGTTCCAGACCCTTGTCAATCGCGACCTGATCGGAGCGTCCAAAAAACTGTTCATCCTCGGCGGCGGAAACGTGGGGCTCATCGGCGGTTATCACGCGCTCCAGGCCGGAATAGACGTGGTGGGCCTGGTGGAAGGCCTTCCCGAGTGCGGCGGGTACAAGGTTCACGAGGACAAGCTAAAGAGGTTCGGCGTCCCCATCTGGACCAGCCATACGGTGGTCAAGGCCTGGGGCGAGAATCACCTGGAAAAGGTCACCATCGCGCAGGTGGACGAGAGGTTCGCGCCCATTGCCGGCACCGAGAAGACCTTCGAGGCCGACACCCTGCTTATCGCCGTGGGACTGGCGTCGGTGGACGAGATCCTCATCAAGGCAAGGGAGTACGGCCTCAATGTGTACGCCGCGGGAGATTCGGAGGAGGTGGCCGAGGCCTCCGCCGCCATCTTCTCCGGCAGGATAATCGGTCGGAAGATGGCCAGGGACCTCGGGGTTCCGGTGGACATCCCCGAACACTGGGAGCCCCTGGCCGAGGTGCTGCGCAGCAAGCCCGGAGAGGTCGAAGCCTGGGAGATCCCCAGAGGTGGGGAGCGGGTCTACCCGGTCATCCGATGCGTCCAGGAGATCCCGTGCAACCCGTGCTCGGAGGCGTGCCCGGAAAACCTCATCGAGATGGAGGGCATCATGGGGCTCCCGCGTTACACCGAGGGCTGCCTCGGCTGCGGCAACTGCGTGACCCTGTGCCCGGGGCTGGCGATCAACCTTGTCTGCGAGGACTACGATCCGGAAAAGAAAACAGCCTTGCTGATGCTCCCCTTCGAGTACAGCGACGACATGATCCCACTTCGCGGCGACGTCAAGACGGTCGATTTCGACGGCGACATCATCGGCGAGGGCAAGGTGATCGCCGTTCGGGAGCGTCCGGATCAGGATCGGCGACGCCTGCTGATGGTGGAGGTGCCCTTCGAGGAGCGCCTGAAAGTGGCCGGCTTCACAATCCGGGGGCCCTCCGTCCCGGTGGAGCCTCTACTCCCGGACGACGACGACCCGGTAGTGTGCCGCTGCGAACGCGTGAGGAAGAGTGAAATCGTCAAGGAGATCCGGGCCGGAGTGAAGGACATCAACCAGCTCAAGGCCCTTGCCAGACCGGGTATGGGCGGCTGCGGCGGGAAGACGTGCACGGAGCTTGTCTACCGCATCTTCAGAGAGGAAGGTGTGGTCCTCGACGACATCACTCCGGGAACCAACCGGCCCCTGGTGGCGGAAATCCCTCTGGGAGCGTTTGCACACAAGGAAGATGGCGATGCCGACTAAAACCTACGACGCGATCGTGGTGGGCGGCGGCAGCGTCGGCGTCCCGAGCGCATACAACCTGGCGCTGCGCGGCCTGAAGATCCTGGTCCTGGATCGTCGTTCCGCCGTCGGTCAGGGGGACAACAAGACCGCCATCGGCGGAATACGCGCGACCCACTCGGACCCGGCCAAGATAGTCCTTTGCAGTCGAAGCCTCGCCCAGATGTCCACGTGGAAGGAGACCCACGGCATCGACGTCGGATGGAAGACCGGCGGCTACGCATTTCCCATCTACGACGAGCCCCTCGAAAAAACCCTTCGCGGGCTGTTCCCCATACAACACAAGTACGACCTGGAGATCGACTGGGTGGACGCGGACGGCATGGCCGAACTGATTCCGGGGATCGAGCGCAAGGGTCTGCGAGGCGGAACCTACTCCCCCAACGACGGGCAGCTCTCGCCTCTCAAGGTCCCGGTGGCGTTCCAGCGCGCGGCCATGGAACTGGGCGCCGAGTTCCGTTTCAACGAGAAGGTGATCGGTTACAACATCGACGGGAAAAAGATTCGCGGCGTCAGGACCGACAAGGGGAGCTACGAGGCGCCGATGGTCATTGTGGCGACCGGCTCCGACGCCCGGCAGGACGGGGAGTTTCTGGGTATCGACATCCCCGTTCAACCCGACTCCCACGAGGCGGGGATCACCGCGCCGGTGAAACGATTCCTCGAACCACTGGTGGTAGACATGCGGCCGGGTCCGGATGGAAAGACAGTCAACTTCTACTTCGGCCAGAACGACGAGGGACAGATCATCTTCTGCTACACCCCAAAGGACCTCTTCATCGGCGACAACCGGGAATCCCTCTCGGAGTTCTTGCCGATCCTCGCCGCCCGTATGATCTCCCTGATCCCCAGAATGAGGCACCTGCTCGTCAGGCGCGTCTGGAGGGGGTGTTATCCAATGACCCCGGACGGAATTCCCATCATCGACAATGTGCCACAGATCGAAGGGCTCACCCTGGCGGTGGGGATGTGCGGTCAGGGGTTCATGCTCGGTCCCGGAGTCGGACAGGAGGTCGCCTCCCTCGCCGTCGACGGCAAGACTTCGCTTCCCCAGGAGGCCCACGATCGCATCTGCTGGGGACGCGATTTCTCAAAGGCCGGCACCGAAGCATTGAAGTAGGGGCGAACCTGCGTGTTCGCCCTTTTTCAGAAAAATGGAGGAGATAGAGAAGATGATTTCTTTTAAATGGATTCAATCGGCGGCGGCTTTCGGAGCACTGACCATCATCATCGGATGCGGCGGCGCGCCCGGGGAAGAAACGACCACTCCCCATTCGCAGACGGTTTCTCCCGCGGCCGACGCTCAGTCGAGAGACGGCGTGACGACGAGCAATGTGGACCTCGAACGGCCGTTTGCATGCCCCGTGGATCCAGGCTCCCTGGGTTTCATGGGCACTATCCCCTGGTCGTCCGACCGGGCGAGTCAACGCTGGGGACACGGCCTTTACCAGTTCTCCATGGTGAAGTCCTCCAAACAGGTGCCCGTGGAGATCTGTGGCGCGAACGACTCGTACAAGTACATTGCCCAGCTGGCGTGCGACGACGGTTTCCACCCGTTCCCGAGCCCGAACGGCGCCCGAGATGCGCGGGTCGGGAGCATGGGACCGGGGGGAAGCTGCGGCAGAATCATCGACCTGTACATGGCGGGATGTCCCGAGGGGCAGTACGAAATCTATGTGGACATGTATCACTGCGCCGAAGGGGAGAGCTTGATGTAGAAGGTGCCTGACACGCATGCAGGGGAAAAAAGGTTGGTCGTTTTTGATCGCCGCGAAGCGGCGGGGGAATATAGCCTGGGGTTTCTAACCCCAGGTATTGAAAACAAATGGAAACATGCGTCCTGTAGGGACGCTGGCCGCCCAGCCTGAAAGGCCCAACAAATGTCGCTCAGAGACACTGAAAACATTCGGTTGAATATCAAACCTTGATTCGAAAATTTCAAAACCACTCGATCCCCTGGCGGTTCCGGCGGCGAGTGGCGGCGCCCGCCGCAAGTTTCGCCGCATTTGACAGACATTTGAGATCTACATTTCCCCTCCACGACAGCATTTTACCCGGGATGCATCGCAGGCACAAATGTTGCTCTGCTTTAAATGTCTCTGGGCCACATTTGTCCGGCTTATAAAAACCAGTAGGAATCGTGAAATGAGCAAAAACGAAATAGTACCAATTGAACAGGTCGGCAGCCTGATCCGCATCGTTCGCGGACAGAAAGTAATATTGGACGAAGACCTTGCTCGGCTTTATGAAGTTAAAACAAGAACTCTAAATCAAGCTGTAAAACGAAATATTGATCGCTTTCCTGAAGATTTCATGTTTCAGCTCAGCATCGATGAATACAAATCTTTGATATCACAAAATGTGACATCAAAACCCGATGCTTCAGAAACGCGGGGAGGCCGACGTAAACCGCCCCTCGCCTTCACAGAGCAGGGCGTGGCCATGCTCTCCAGCGTCTTGAACAGCTCTCGCGCTATACAGGTAAACATCACTATCATGCGGACTTTCGTACGACTGCGCGAGATCCTGTCCACAAACAAAGCCCTCGCCAGAAAGCTCTCCGACATCGATACAAAAATGAAAAACCACGACAAACAATTCGAAATCGTGTTCGAGGCCATCGGGCAGCTTGTGAGCCCAAGACACAAATCAAAGAACCGGCCCATCGGCTTTGGGCACGACTTGGACCTTGGATGAAGGTGTTGTGAGACTCTCCCGAATCTGACAAAATCCGGTCAATGAACAGAATGACGAACTACATATCCTTGCCGGCAGCCGGCCTTGTGTTCTTTGCTGCCGCCTGTGCAACACCTCCGCAAACTCCACGAACCGGGAACCCGCAAACTTCACCGATGACCTACGAACAGGCTATCCAGTCAATCGCCGACGACATCGAAAAAATAGAACGCGACTTTCCACAGCTCAAAGACTTCTCGACCCGCGAGCACTGCGACCCCGAACGTCTCTCCATATCTTACGGCTACCACACTCACCAACCCCAGCGTGTTGGCGGCTGGTCCAGCGCCGTGCCCAACCCGGATGACGACGGGGTGTGGTTCTACATTGATTTTCACGACCCGGACTCGATGGCGCAGATACACACCCAGCCGGGTGTCACCGAACGCCGTTACCGGGACAAGAGGGTCATGTTTTTGATCCTCGAGGGCGAAAGCAGCAAGAGTCTTTTTGGAGCACTGGAGGAGATTTTGAAGAACCGAGGCATCTCCACCCACGGTTTTTAGAAGCAAAAAGGGGTCAATTGTCTGCACCCCAACCTCGCCCCTCACAAGAGTCTTCCCCGAGTTTCGGAGGGAATTTTGCCGCTTTGGGTCGATTTTAGGAAACTGCCGGCTCAAACGACCGATTACAGGGGTAAAGGAGGCCCCGTGGCGAAACGACCAAGATCTATCGGCGCTCCCATTCGGGGAAAGCACCCTCATCTTGACAATGTTATCATGCGTGATAACTTTACAGGGTAAGATGACTACGTGGAAAGCAGGGGGCTACGTGATCAGATTATATAAAACAGATCATCCTCCCCTGCACGTTCACGTATTTCATGATGCTCGCGAGGTTGCTCGTTACGACCTTGAGCATGGCGAATTCATGGCGGGTTCCGATAGCCGTCATTTTGGGCGGATCCTGCACGCCTTGAAAAACGCAGGTTTGATCGATTGAGGAGGCGCCCATGCCCGGAAGAAAAGAAAAGAAGGTTTCCAACGACTCTTGCCACGGTGACGCACTCGCACTGGCCGCAGTTACTGCAACCGGGAAGTCGGATCGTAGCCATGTCGTTCTGTGAGCCAA
>JAUXHN010000094.1 GCA_030621515.1 Deltaproteobacteria bacterium
CCGTGTCTGTGTCTGTGTCGGTATCCGTATCGGTGTCTGTGTCGGTATCTGGGTCGGTATCGGTGTCGGTGTCGGTATCTGTGTCGGTGTCTGTGTCCGTGTCTGTGTCTGTGTCGGTATCCGTGTCGGTGTCACTGTCGGTGTCACTGACGGTGTCACTGTCGGTGTCACTGTCGGTGTCGGTGTCACTGTCGGTGTCACTGTCGGTGTCGGTGTCGGTGTCGGTGTCGGTGTCGGTGTCGGTGTCAGCGTCGGTGCCCGCGTCCGTGCTGAACATCGTGGGCATCTCGCCGGAGCAACTCCACAATAATGCCGCCGATAAAACTGAAACCAAAAAGAACTTCATCTCATGCCCTCCCTTTATTGATCTAATAATACACCACGAAGGAGTGGAAATCGGCTTCCTCGTTGTACACCCGAAGGCCGGCCGGTCCACTGATTCCCGTAATGCTCGCGCTGGGGGCAACGGCGGTGGCCGTGTCACCGCTCTGGTCGTCGTAGGTGCACTCCAGGGTGCCCGAGCCATCGTAATAAACGCGAACCCGTCGCCAGTGATCCCTGTCCGAAGTATCACCGGTGCTTGCGGAGTCGGGGTAAGAGTAGCCGGCGAACTCGTGCCAGGCGATGAACTCGATATCGCGACTGTCCCATTCGAACTGACAGGTCCACCATGACTCCGGAGAGCCCGTGCCGCCGGCGATGTGCGCGAAGTGCAGACCGGCCCAGTTGAGGCCGGAGCCGGGCGGGTTCGGATAGGAGAAGACAACCTCCACCGAGAAGGGCTGCGTCAGGCTGGTTACGGGAAGGTAGTAGCTGCTTCCTCCCGAGCCGGAATCGCCGGTCCTGTCGTCCGTGTTGAGGGTCCAGGTGCCGCTCACGTCGTTCCATTCGGAGGTCGGGGAGGACGTGACCGTCATGGGCTCGAACGCCTGGATCGTACTGAGGGCGCTCGTATGTCCGCTCCACTCACACGCGTTGCCGATGCCGTCGCTGTCGGAGTTTTCCTGGTAAGGGTTGTAGTAGGTGGGGCAGTTGTCGCAGTTGTCGTCGAGCCCGTCTCCATCCTCGTCGTGTCCGTCGCCGACGCAGGCGGGCAGGCAGGTGAGATCCAGATCGTACGAGCCCTCGACGCCCTCGAAGCCGTCCACCGTAAGGTAGTAGGTTGTTCCGGCGGTCACGTCGGCCCATCCGGTGTAGTGCGCGTATGCTATGCACTCGTTGCCGTCGCACCCGGCGCCGTTCTCCTCGATGAGGAACGCGTCCAGGTCCACGGTCATGTTGGAAAGCTCGAACACGATGTGGGCGTCCGCCGAGGGGCTGAATGAGTAAGTGTACTCGGGTCCGGCTTCGTCCCATCCGACGCAATTGTACACATCGATATTGTCAGTGGAGCCGGCAGCATTGTTTGCGCCTGATACGCTCGAACCGCAGATCAATGTTGCCACCGGGTAACAATGCTCTGTGTCGGTGCCGGTATCGGTATCCGTATCGGTATCCGTGTCGGTGTCCGTGTCGGTATCACTGTCACTATCGGTGTCGCTGTCACTATCGGTGTCGCTGTCGGTGTCGCTATCGCTGTCGGTGTCGCTATCGCTGTCGGTGTCGCTGTCGGTGTCGCTGTCAGTGTCACCGTCGGTATCAGAGTCGGTCCCCGCGTCAGGGTTGAACATCGCGGGCGCCTGTCCGGAGCAGTTCCACAGCAACGCCGCCGCGAACATCAATGGGAATCGATACTTCATGCCCGACCTCCTTGTAATTACGTGAATCGAGGGTCACTAAACATTATCCGTCAATTGAATCCTTAGTTGCAAGCATTGACGTGCTTTACGAAATGCTAATCGTCCGCGAACAGATGTATTGTTTTCATCGCTCGAAATCAAAGGAGCTTTTTTTTGACAGCCGAACGATAAGCGCCCTGTCCCGCCAGCATGGCCCCGGTGAATCCTCCTCCGGGCATGGCGTACCCGGAGGCCAGGAACAGCCCCTCCACCGATGTCTTCGCGGTCGGGCGAAATCTCCCCGCATGAGCCGGTTCCTGAGAAAAACCGTAGACGGCGCCGTCGGGCGCGTTGAGGAAGCGTTTCATCGTTTTGGCGGTGGCCATCTCGCAATGAAGGATAGATTTCTTGAAGCCCGGGTAATGTCTATCCACATCACTTATTATTGCGTCCTGCCAGGCAGCTTTCCTGCCCGTGTACTCTTCCCCGGAGAGATCCTTCCAGTTGGAGATGTGGTCGCAGCCGCAGACGGCTACGACGTATTTGGAGTCCCCGCATATGCCGCTGTCGATCCGCCCGTAATCGACGATGACGTAGAGCGGTATCTTTCCCGTGGGAGGTTCTCCCATCATCGTCAAGTGGTTCTTGATGTCCCGCAGAGGTGTCCCCTCTTGCGGGTAGACGAAGGTGGAGTAGCCGGGCACGCCAAGGCTCTCGGTGGTGCGATCGAGGATGATGTAGAGTTGCCAGAGGGACATGGACAGGGGCACATGTTCGTATTGCGCCATGAACTCCCCGCACGCTTCCTCCGGGAGCATCTTGCCGAGAACAAGGGGGGAGGCGTTTCCGAAGATCAAGGGGGATCTGATCTCCGTGGAATCTTCTCCCGTGCCGGCATCCGTATGGGTAACGCCTGCTGCGCGCCCGTCCTCCAGCAGGATTCTATTGACCGATCGGCCGGACAACGCCCTGCCGCCGGCCTCCTCGATGATCTTTACGAGGTAGTCGCTGAGCTTGCCGGAGCCGCCCTTGATGTAATGACATCCTCCGCAGAGGAATGACCCCTGGCCCACCGCGAAGAACAGTAAGGAGAGCTTGTACGGGTCATCCGCGAAATAGCAGAGGTTGCCGCACAGGGCTATCTTGACCGCTTCGTCGTCGCCGAACAGCTTGTCCAGAAAGCCGCCTAGGGTCATCTTCTCGTTTTTGCCGATTATCCAGAACCGGAAGGGAATGGTGACAGCCATGAGGATCCAGTAGAGAAGCGGTCTCTTCTTGCGGGCCAGGAAAGACACCTTGTTGCGGATCTTGGTGATGGTCGAGAAGTAAACACGAAGGTTCTTCTCGTGTTGCGGGAAGCGATTGATCGTCGCTTCCAGGGCGCGATCGGCGTTGTCGGGCATGGAGAAATCCTCGCCGAGCAGCGGGTGACGCACGGTGAAGAATTCGTTGATGGGCACGATGTCGAGGTTCTCCCGAAGCTTCAGTCGCTCAACCAGCGTTATCTTGGCATCGTTCTCATCCAGGCCGTCCATCTCGTGCAACCCCACGTCGAAGCTGCATCCCTTGCGGCTGAACATCGAGGCCGCTCCGCCGAACCTGTCGTGGCGCTCCAGCACCAGAACCTTTTTCCCGTCAAGAGCGGCCAGGGCCCCCGCCGTGAGCCCGCCGAGGCCCGATCCGATGGAGATGGCGTCGTAGTGGTCATTCATGGATTACTTTTCACCCGGATCGCAAAACGAATCAAGTCAGTCAGATTTCCCACCAGGGGACCGCGTAGACATCCTCAGTGATACGCTGAATCGACTCGCATGAGCAGACGACCAGGCCGGGACCGATCTCGGCGTTCGGGAAACAGTTCTTGAAGGATCGTATTCCGCCCAGATCCCTCGCGGATGGGTGGGTCTTCATCTTTATCTCTATGGGATAGAGGATTCCGTTCAGTTCGAGCACGAGGTCGACCTCTGCTCCGGAGTAGGCGCGGTAGTGGTAGATTCCGGGTCTGGTGGGCCAGGCCTGGACTTGCTTGAGGATCTCCAGAAAGACCATCGTCTCAAACATCTGTCCCCTCATCGGGTGGCCGGCCAGTGCGCGGGCGTTGGCGATGTGATGCAGAAAGCAGGCAAAACCGGTATCTGTGAAAAAACCCTTTGGCTTACCGGCGAGGCGCTTTATCGCGTTTCGTGAGTATGACGGTACCTGGTGCCACTGGTAGGTGGCCATGGCGATCTCTGTCCATGCTTTGGCCGTCTTCCTGTCCACGCTCAACTCTCTACCTAGCTGGTTGTGGTTGATCTCGCAGGCGGTAAGCGCCGCAAGGAGTCCCATGAACGCACCAAAGGTCTGCAAAGAGCCGATCTGGGCGGCGGTGCGCACATCCCTCTCGATGTATGTTTGCAGATAGGACTCGAAGTACCGGTGATAAAGGTGCTCCGGCATATCAAGCAACCCGGGGAAACCACCCTTCCAGATCGCTTTCAACGCGGGCTGAGGCGGTCCGCATTTGTGAGATAGAAGATCCCGTTGTCCCCCGACCACGATCTTCTCGAGGACCTGCCCATCGGCCGTGCGCTCGCCGATCTCCTTTGTAGCCATCGGAAAGAGGTTGACGACCGCGACCCTGCCTGCCAACGACTCGGACACCGATCTGAGCGCGGACAGATTCTGAGAGCCGCTGAGAATGAACCTGCCCGTTTCTTTTTCGCGGTCCACCTGCCTCTTGACACTGGCGAGGAGTTCCGGCGCGAACTGGACCTCGTCCAGGAACAGAGGAAACGATTGGTTTTGAAGAAAAAAGTCGGGGTCACTCCTGGCGCCGCCGATATCCTGGACCGGATCGAACACGACCGTGGTCAGGTCGTCGATGCCGAGATGCTGCACGAGAGTCGACTTCCCGGATTGCCTGGCGCCGAAAACAGCCAGAACGGGAAAGTGGTTGAGAAGCTCCAGGCAGAGCTGCTCAATGAATCTGTTCCTGTACTCCATTCTGTAATTATGGGAGTCTTGCTCCCATAATTCAAGTTTTTAATTATAGAGACAGAGGCGGGAATGGATGAAGAAGGGAGCTATTTCACCTCGGCGCCGAAGTGCTTTGCGGTGAGGCCCTCGCCGGTGGCGTTCTTTACGAATTGTGGCCACTTTGAGCTCATGCCGGGCTTGAAGATCTTTTCCTTCAGGAATTCACCGAAGTCCTTGCGCCCGTTGAAGCTCAGCTCGCTGGTGGGGCCGGTGTGCCCTGACATCCCCGCGAGGGTATGCCGAAGCTGCGCCGCCATGAGCTCGCCGAGCATGTAGTTGTGGTAGTAGACCGGCGCGATGGTGAAGTGGGGCTTGGCCGCCCAGTCCGGCGCATCCCGTTCGGGCGGCGGCGTCAGTAGTTGAAAGCGCTCCACGTTTTGCCACCAGAGCCCGTTGAGGTTCTGATCCGGATTTTCGTACATTGACTTTTCGAAGTTGAGCATCACCATGGTCCAGCGTGCGAAGATGAGCTGCTCGCGCCTGCGCTGCTCCAGGATGGGACCCTTCACTTCTTCCACGCGCTTCTCGTCCGCGCCGGCGTATGCCACCATCCATGTGGGGTTCTTTCCCAGAGCGCCGAAGAGCATGGCAATCGCCTCGGTGGTGAAGATGTGGTTCGCCTCGCGCAAATTGTAAGGGAGGTTCCAGTCGATGCCCGTGTAGTAGATTGCGTGGCCTTCCTCGTGCAGGGAGGTGTCCATCCACTCCGCGGTGGGTTTGATGTTCAACAGCGTGCGCACGTCCGCTCCGCGATCGATGGTGATACAGAACGCATGCTGGTCCTTGCCCTCGCGTTCGTAGAGGTCCGAGTTCTTGATGACGTCGTCGCAGGGCAGGCCGATATCCGTGTAGAACTTCGCTGCCAGCTCGATGATCTCTTCCTTCTTGCGATCCTTGTAAAATTCGTCGAGGTCCACGGCCACGGCCGGGGGAGCCGCCTGGAAGAAGGGGTTGTCGTAGTGCCACGGCATCATCTGCTCCGGAGAGATCCCGAAGCGCGCAGCCTGCTCGCCGTCGAGCTTTTCCTTCATCTCACGGAAGGGAGCGTCGGTCAGCTTTTCGAGATCGTCGAAAATCTTCACGATCTGGGCGGGATCGTGCTCCTGGAGTCTGATCTGCATGTCCCAGAAGTTCTTGTATCCCAGGTGGACAGCCGCCTTGTTTCTCAGCTTCGCAAGCGCGACAAGCTTGGGGCCGACCGCGCCACCGACCTGCTTGAGGCTTTCCCATACGGCCTTGCGCTGTTCGGTGTCGGTCTCCTTTGCCAGCTTTTCGAGCAAGTCGTTATTGGAGAATTTTACGCCGCCCAGCTGCCCACGAAAGGTGTTGAAGGCGAGCTCGATCTCCTTGGACGCGGTGACCATCCGCTCCAGAAGCTCCGCCGGCAGCTGGTTGCCCTTGAAGGCCAGCTCCGCCACCTGGAGGGATCGCACGTCGAGCGGATCCAGCCCCTCTTTGGCGGCGAGCAGTTCCTGGATCTCGGCGTATCTTTCCGGGTTGCTGTGAAGCTTCTTGAGGGCCAGCTCGGCCTTGCCCGACGCGTCGAAGTCTTCCTTCTTTCCCGATGTGGCGGCGGTCCAGAAAGCCAGGTTGTACGTCTTCTCGAGCTGTGCGAATTCCTCGAGATAGGCGTCAAGGAACGCTTTTGTCTCGACCTTCATGTCCTTCTTCTCCTTCGCGACCTGCTCCTCGGGAGCCGTTTCTTCGATTGCCTTGTCTTCCGTTGCTTTCTGTTCGCCGCATCCCGGCAGGACCGTGAGGGCCGCCGCGATGAGCAGGAGCGCTCTTTTCATTTGATTTCTCCTTCTTTTCTAAGAAAGGGCTCGAACAATGTCTTCATTGTTGAGCAGTTCCTCGAGCTGTGCTGCAAATGCCTTGGGAACGGCCTTCTTGGCGTAGCCCGCCGGGTTCATGACGCTTCCCTTCAGGTTGTCCTTGCCGTCCTCGGCGCCGGTGGAATTGTTTTGCGCGATCACGTTGCCTCCCGAGTCCATGACCATGGCGATCATCAGGTAGTGCATGCCCACGTTGGTCATGGTATCGGCCTGCCACTTGTGAATGTTGATCAGGAGGTGCTTGTCGGCGCCGGTGGCGGCGAGCTTGACCCGTGCCGTGTCATCATCGGTGTTCACCTCGAGGATGACCGGGGTGGCCTTGAAACCTTTGGCCTGAAGCCCTTTGGAGATAACGTTGGTGAAAACGTCCGCCAGGGGAACGTAACCCTTCACGTTCACGTCGAACGGGTTGCCGAAACCGCCGCGCAGCGTGCCGGCAAAAGAAGGTTTCTTGGCGCCGGTCTTGATCCATTCGCGCTTGTCGAGGGCCGCGATGGCGATCGTTCCAGCGCCGGAAGCCAGCAGCGATATCGTGACCGCCGACAGCGCGAAGGACTGACCCACCGCGAGGCAACCACCGCAGAGGAAGGCCAGCGGAATAAAAACGAACAGTGATCGAATCAATGTACGAGACATGACAAACCCTTTCTTTTGATGCCTGTTTCCTAGCATTCGTAGAGATTTCCGGCAAATCGCTTTTTATATGTTAAAATGCTCCCACGTTCACAACGAAAGAGCCGGGACATGAAATACTTACATTCTATGGTGCTTGCGGTCGTGCTGGTTTGTGGCGGGTGCTCGGATGACCCGTCGGACAGCATCGACAGTGGGACGACCGATACCGACACTGATACCGACACCGACGTGGACACCGACGTGGACACCGACACTGATACCGACACCGGCACTGATCCGTACGGAGATCATGCCCTGGAAGGGATGTATCAGGTGACTTCTCACACCTTGAACTGGCAGGAGTGCACAATCGAAGGTATTAATCCGGGGTACGGATCAAATTACTTCGAACTCCTGGCGATCCAAGCCTATTCCTGCGAGGCGTTAGCTTTTTCTTTCTGCTCCTCGATCGATACTTGTGATGAAGAGTGGTCGCCTGAATGGTCTGTTTGTATTGATGACTTGATGGCCTGGGCGATAATCGCCACGGCCACAGACGATTCATGTGAACTCCAAAAGTGGGAGACTGTCCTGATACCGATCGACTCCGACGGTGGCGTGCGACTTGAGCAAGTGTACGAAACGGCCATTGAAAACGGCGACTTTACGAATCCCTATGACTGCTTCGATTTTGCAGAGGGCCCGGACTCCTATGAGGGAGAATGGAGTTGCGGAAGTTTGGAAGTGTACGTGGGCGAACCGTTGAATCAGGAATAGCTCTCGTACGTTGACCTGGCAGTTTGCCGTACTGACGGGCCTTTCAACCGCGCTCTATCCTACGGCGTGGTTTTTCGATTTCGAAAGTCCAAAGATCGCGCCGTAGTCTGCGGAGGCGGACAAGCGTCATCAACCTTCGACCTTGGACTTTGGATCTTGGAGGACGTTTTCAGGGCGAGGCAGGCCTCGCCCCTACTTGACCATGTATCGGGGTGGGGGGTATGAACGTGCGACGGAGAGTTTGCGGGGATAGGCTCCAGGGAACAATTAGTCTTGTCTAGTGTCAATCTGGGTAGAGCCCCAGGAAGGGAAGTCGATAGATGAGCGATCTCGAACACACGGAGAATGCCCCGATGGAAGAGCCTCAGGACGGTCTGGCTTCCTTCGAAGACTTCGATCTTCACCCGGAGGTTCTATCAGCCATCAGAAAGATGGGCTTCAAGGAGCCGACGCCGGTCCAGTCGTACACCTACAGGGAAGTGGCAAGCGGTCGGAACGTGATCATCATGGCCCAGACGGGCACCGGAAAGACCGCGGCCTTCGGCATTCCTTTCGCGCAGTTCCTGGACCGGGAGAAGGGGGTTCAGGCGCTGGTTCTGGCTCCCACGCGGGAGCTGGCCCTGCAGGTGGCGAGGGAGATCGACAATATCGGCAAGGGGCGCGGCATCAAGTGTGCTGCGGTTTACGGCGGGGCATCGTTCACAAAACAGGTGGATGAGGTCGGCGCCGGCGCACAGATCATCGTGGGAACGCCGGGGCGTGTTCTCGACCACATGCGGCGCAAGACCATCCGGTTCGACAAGATCTCCACGGTGGTGCTCGACGAGGCTGACGAGATGCTCTCCATGGGTTTCGAGAAGGAGCTGTTCGAGATAATGAGTGGGTTGCCCGGGAAGAAGCAGACCCTCCTCTTCTCCGCGACGATCCCCGAGGACATCAAGCGACTGTCCGCGCGGTACATGGATGATGCCATCACCATTTCGGTTTCCGGAGACGCCATTGCAGCCAAAGAAATCAGCCACTACGTCTACCTGGCCACGGGAGGCGATCGCAGAAAGGATCTGCTGCGGTTGCTCAAGCTCGAGCGCCCCACCTCCGCGATTATCTTTTGCAATACCAAGGACGAGACGCAAGCCGTGTCCAAGTACATACGGAAAGCGGGTTTCAACGCGAACTGGATCAATTCGGACCTGTCGCAAGCGGAGCGTGAAAAGGTGATGGCCGATACCCGGAAGGGGAAGGTGAAGTTCCTGGTCGCCACCGACGTGGCAGCCCGCGGGATCGATATCTCTCACCTCAGCCACGTGATCAATTTCTCGTTTCCCGAAGCCCTCGAGATCTACATTCATCGAACAGGACGTACCGGCCGCCAGGGGAGGCACGGAGCCGCCGTTTCGCTCATAGCCCCCCAGGATATTGGAAACCTCTACTTCTTGCGGCTCACCTACAAAATATTTCCGGTGGAGAAAACCTTTCCGGCCGGCGAGGATGAGACCAGGGACCTGGAACTCGACCGGATGGAGACATTGAGGAAGAACTTCACGGCAGTTTCCGACGGCTCCTTCACGGGGCTCGCGAGACGCCTGACGCAGGATCTTCATGCGGAGAGGCTCATGGCGGGGTTGCTCGAGCAGTACTTCGTCGGGGTCGGGGCCGATGAGAGCAAGCGTCCCGCGGAGATTGCGGAGCCGGAGCCGAAGCCGGAGCCGAAGCCGAAGCCGGAGCCGGAGCCGAAGCCGGAGCCGGAGCCGAAGCCGGAGCCGGAGCCGAAGCCGGAGCCGAAGCCCAGGCCTGAGCCGGAGAAGAAGGACGACGAAGATCAAAATTACAGTGAGATATCGATCGAAGCGGGTCGCAAGGACGGGCTGCGCATCTCCACGCTGATGAAGGATATTGTCGAGATCACGGGATTGAACCGCGCCACGGTGGGGAGAGTTCGAATGCTTTCGCGATCCACGTTCGTGGCTGTACCGAAGGAGAGCTTCAAGAAGGTGTACTCGGCCCTTGGTAAGATCAGACTCGATGGTCGCAAGTTGAAATTCAAGCCGGCAGAGGAGTCATGAATCGGATAAAGGCGCTCTTTGCATCACCGCTATTCCTGACAGTGGGGATTCTCGTCACCGGCGGCGGAGCACTTGCCGCCATTTTTCCCGCCGCCGATTACATCACCAACAGGTCTTCGTCGACAACGGACAATTTCTATTTGGGCGGCGCGCTGATGGCTCTGCTTGCGATATCGGCGACGTTCGAAGCGTTCCTGGTCATCAGGCTCGTATGGGGGGCGCAGGCGATCAGGGGAATCGACAAGGTAAAGGCCGACAAGAGAGACGACGACGACGACCTCATGGAAGTTCGTTCCATGCGGGTGACCGGCATGAAGAAAGCTCTGGTCTTCGGTGTCTTGTTGGCGGTCAACATCATTGGTTTCGATCAGATTGGAAGTGGAATTCTCATAACGGCGACCCGTAGAATTCACGTCCTCACCCAGCTGAGATCCGATGATCCACAGGACCGGTCCAATGCGGTGACGGACGCCATACAGCTGGTGGGAGACAGGGAAGTTGCCGCCGCCCTCGGGAAGGTTCTGGAGACTCCTGGAGAGGCGCGTGAGTGGGCCGCGTATGCCGCAGGAGTTCGTTACGATCTTCCCCTGAGGGATCAACTCGCAGAGCTGACGCGTGCCGGCACCGGGCGCGAGCGGGCCGCCGGAGCTATGGCCCTTGCGAGATTCAAGGATCCGGAATTGCTCCGGCTTGCCATTGACGCTTTCCCCGAGGCGGGTGAGTTCAGAGTCGATATCCTCATCGCAATGGGCATGAAGGGTAAGTTGGGCGGTCGCAGGAGCGAGTCGGACCTGGAGGAGGCGGGACGATTTCTCTCCGGGTTGTTGGAGGAGGGGAAGCTCGACAAGGTGCAGACTCGCCTGGCCGTATGGGTGCTCGGGCAACTGGAGAGTCCGCAGGGGTTGAAATACCTCAAGGGGTTACTGAGTCCCGAGACCGACACAACTACACTTTGTGTCACCCTCGAATCCCTGGGGAAGATCAGCGAGGCGGCCTCGTGCGACGACATGATGGCTCTTTTCCCCAAGCTCGACCATCAGGAGCGATGTCCGGAGCTGGTCGCGGCCGACTTCACCGGGCATGAGGTTCTCCTTTGCGGAGGGCTCAACCTGTTGCAGCGCATTCTGCGGGAGATCGCCCGCATTGGAGACGATCAGCAGAAGATCGCCCTGGAGCGAATCTCCGTGAACGAGTCGTACCCGGAGGATGTTCGCAAGATGGCAGCGGAAATAGCGTTTCAGATGCGCTACAAACCGGTGCAACATCCCGTGCAACAGCAGTAGACCCCCCTCCCGGCCTCCCCCCATTGCGGGGGGAGGTGATCGGCGCTTGGCCTCTCCCCGCGATGGGGAGGGGCTAGCTCAGATTCAATCTAGATCGGCGTTCCCTTTTTCTTCCCCCTCCCTGTAATGGGGAGGGGGACTGAGGGGGTGGGGTCATGCATTCAAGACCGATACGTCGTAGCGAAGAATCTTTTCGTCGCCGGTGACGAGCACCAGGTTTTCAACAATGGCCTGCGCGATCAGCAAGCGGTCGAATGGGTCTCGGTGTAACTCCGGGAGATCGGCAACTCTGCGCGAATGCTCCCAGGTGATCGGCAATCTCTGGAAGGGTTCGTCGGCAATTGCGTCGTACCATTCATCGGGGATTGCGAGCTTGCCCAGGCCCTTTTTGATGACGATTTCCCAGATGGTGACCGCGCTGACCAGGACGATGTTCTCCGGATCGGAGATCGCCTTCCCGGTATTGGGTGATAGTCGCGAATCGTCGGCAAGCCACCAGAGCAGGACGTGAGTATCGAGGAGCAGGTTCACGGTTCGAGCATCCCCATCGCCTCCGCAATGTCCGGCGGCAGGTCGTCGAAGTCCGGAGCGATGCGGATCTTGCCGCGCAGTCGGCCGGGCTTCCGGGGACGGCGATCGGGGTAGTAGGGTCGCAGCACGGCGACAGGTTTTCCGGCCCGGTTGATAATCACTTCCTCTCCCCGAATGACGCGTTCGATGAGCGCCGAGAGCTGTGTCTTTGCTTCTGTAACGGTGTTGACAATCATTAGTACACCAGCAAATCCCTTCAGTTAGCCGGCATTATACAACCTGGTCTGGTCGGACCAGGTTCTCTTATAATATATGACTTTCAACGGCATGCGTCAAGAGGTCGAGAGACGAGACCCCCCTCAATCCGGCAATGGGATTTTGTAGACGTCGAGTCCGCGGCCAACCTCGGTATTCTTGAAAACGGCCCTGGCCTCGTCTCTCAAGATCGATTCGTCCGCAGTGGTATAGCGCGGGCTGATATGAACGAGCACCAGCTTTTTCACCCCGGAATCCAAAGCGGCGCGCGCCGCCTGTGCGGCCGTCATGTGCTTTTTTTCCAGGGCCTCGGTCTTGTGCTGATCGGTGAACATACCCTCCACGAACGCGATGTCGGCGTTCTTGCACGCCTGATTCAGGCCGTCGCAAGGTTGCGTGTCGGTTGCAAACGTGACGATCCTGCCTCGTCGGGATTCTCCCAGAACGTTGTTCGGGCGCACGACGCGTCCCTCGGGAGTGGTGATCTCCTCGCCGTTCTGCAGCCGACCGAACAGGGGTCCCGACGGAACCCCGAGATCGGCGGCTTTTTCGAGATCGAACTTCCCGGGTCGGTTCGCCTCCTCGAGCCGGTACCCCAGGCAGAAAGTGGAGTGCCGCAGGCGATGCCAGGTGATCTCGTGCCCGTTCCACGACCAGGCAGCGTCGTCGCAGCCCTCGCTCCATTCGACGAAATCGAGTTCGTAACTCAGGTGGTAACGCAGGTCGGCGATGGTGTGACGCACGAAGCGCTCGATTCCCGGCGGGCCGATGATGGTAAGCGGACCGGGATCCTCGCACTGCGCCCTGAACATCATGACGCCGGGAAGCCCCAGCACATGATCCGCGTGGAGGTGCGAGATGGCGACGGCGTCGAGGGACGCTATCCCGAGCCCACCTCTCTTGAGGGAGATCTGGATTCCCTCCCCGGCGTCGAACATGAGCATCCGCCCCTCACGGCGCACAAGGACGGAGGTAGTCATTCGAAGAGGCATGGGCATCATGCCCCCGGCTCCCAGGATCACGCATTCCATGTCGGGAGGATAATACCTTTTTGGGGCGATGCGGTTCAATTATTCCGTTTATTGTGGCAATTCATTACCTGGGATAGACTGGCGAGTCGTGGAAGAAGAGTACGGCAAACCCAGTATAGCCACCGGCATCATTCTCGATGGAAAGTACGCCATCGGCCGCAAGATCGGCGAGGGGGGAATGGGAACCGTATGGGAGGCGACCCACATCGAGATCGGCCGCAAGGTGGCCATCAAGACCCTGCACAAGGTAGAGCGGAACTACAAGCCGGCCCTGGACAGATTCCGCCTCGAGGCTCAGATGGCGGGCTCCATCGGCCACGATAATATCTGCGAGGTTACCGACATCGGCACCTATCACGACGGATCGCCGTTTCTGGTGATGCCGTTGCTGCAGGGCGGTCCCCTCTCCGACATTTTGATGGGACACAGGCCCAACGATCCGGCCCGCATATCCAACATCGCCAGGCAGACACTCTCGGCGTTGCAAGCGGCTCACGATCGTGGGATCGTCCACCGGGATCTCAAACCGGACAATATCTTTTTGACCACTTTCGGTGAGCAGACCGACGTGGTGAAGTTGCTCGACTTCGGCATCTGCAAACTGATGGATCAGGATCCGGTGACCAGTCTCACTCAATCCGGGACCATCCTCGGGACGCCCTTCTACATGCCCCCCGAACAGGCCAAGGGCTATCGGGATCTGGACCACCGTGTGGACATCTACTCCATGGGCGTCATCATGTACGAGGCCCTCACCGGGATGCGCCCCTTCTGCGGCGATTCGTACAACGAGATAATGTTCAAGATAGTGGAGGCGTCGGTTCCCCGGATCTCCGCCTTCAGCAAGAAGGTGTCAGCAGAGCTGGAGAGCGTCGTCCTCAAGGCGATGGCGCGAAACCGGAACGATCGTTTCGACTCGGCCATGGAGATGCGGCGGGCCCTCGACAAGGCCACCGGGCGAGTCTCGAGCGCATCCATGGAGCTGAGCCCTGAACTGCCGGGGTCCGAGCCGGAGAACGACAAGCCCTTGCTCGAACCGGATGGGATAAACACTGTCACGGAGACTGTCGCTTTTGAGACCGCAGATGTCGTCACCTCCCAGCGTTCCGGGCCGGGCGGTCTGATCTACGTGTTTCTCTCGGCGGTGATCATGTTGCTCGCCGGGGGTGTCGTATACCTGATCGTCGGTGACGAGATCGGGTCCGGAAAGATCGGCGCCGGAGATAATCCGGTGGCTTCGCAACCTCTCCCGCGACAGGTCGATCGGAAGATCGACGAGCCGGAACCCACCGTCAAACAGGACGCCGGCGCCCACATACCGGACGCCTCCACAATTCCGGTAGAGGCGATTTCCAGGGAGGCGGTTCCCACCGAAAAGAAGGCGTCTTCCAAAAAGGGCAAAAAGGGGAAGCGCCCCCCAAAAAAGGTCAAGGGACGCTTTGGAACTTCTATACTCTCGGAGTATGATGATTGAACCCCGGGAGCAACGCGAACAGATGAAAAAAAGGATAACCGACCGCGTAGTGACGAGGGTCCATCCTCTCATCCTCACCGTCGCCTTGATTGTGTCGGTAACGACGATCTCCCTCGGGAGCTTCTCGGCGCATGCCGACGAGGCGAAGGAGAAGGCGAAGAGCCTCTTCATGAAAGGCGTGGATCTTTTCTCCGAGGAGAATCTTCCGGAGGCCCTCGCCGCCTTCGAGGAGTCGTACGCGATGAGGCCCAAGAACTCCGTGTTGTTCAACATCGGCATGTGCCACAAAGCCCTGTTCAATTACGTGGAGTCCATTCGCACCTTCCGGGAGTACCTGAAGAAGGGTAGGGGAAAGATCAAGAGCGCCCAGCGCAAGGCGGCGGAGGAAGCCCTGGCCAGGATGGAGAAGCTCATCGGCCATCTGGAGGTCGTGGAGGCGCCGGAGGGGGCGGAGGTCACCGTGGACGGAGTGCCGGTAGGCACCGCGCCGCTTTTGGAATCCCTGATACTCGATCCTGGGCTCCACTCGGTCCGCGTCGAGAAGGAGGGCTTCGAGACCCTTCAAACCAAGGTTACCATAGCCTCGGACGCGACGATCAAGCTCAAGGCCGCGCTGCCTCTCAAGAAGGCGCGTCTCAAGATCGAATGCAAGTTCGACGACGACGGCGACGAGCAGAAGGATGCCTTCGTGTACATGGACGGTGAGGCTTCGGGCGGATGCCCATACGACGACGAGGTGCCGGCTGGCAGGCTCGAGATTGTGATCAAGGCATCGGGGATGGAGGACTTCGTCACTGTTGTCGAGGTAGAGAGCGGCGCCACCATGACCATCTCTGCGGTCCTCGAGCCCATTGAGAGTGAGGAACCGGTGTTGGTCGTTGAAGAGAGAAGTCGGACCCTGTTCATCAGCGGCATCGCGTCCCTGGCCTTGGGTGTTGGAGGCGGGGTAGTGGGAGGTTACTTCACTTACAAGGGTTCGGGCGACCACGACGATCTGGTCAGGGCCGCGGAAGCCGGAGACGCTCCGGCCTACAACAACCTCAAGGACGATCTCGGCACCGACAAGGCATTGATGGCCGTGGGCTACGTGTCTGCGGGGGTGTTCATCGTCATCGGGGTGGTGCTGCTGATGGTGGACGCCAGGCGCAAGGACTCGGAGACAACGTTGGATAATGCCACAGTCCGGGTCGCGCCGGCGCGCGGCGGCCTGTCGCTGACCTTTTGACCATGGGGAGTGCAAGTAAAATGTTCTACCGACACGCATGGTTGACGATGCTGGTTGTTGCCGCCGGGGTTTTGCTCCCGGGCTGCTGGGATATCCCTTCGCTCAAGACTGTAGACGGGGGTGACACGGACAGCGAAACCGGACCCGACCAATTCACCGGTTGTGTGCGGACCGTCTCGCCCGATGGGGATTCCACCGATGGGGACGGCCTCAAATGGTCAACGGCCTTCAGGCACGTCCAGGCGGCCGTCGATTCGGCTGCGGAGGCGGTGGAAGGAGGGGAGGAGTCGTGTCAGGTCTGGGTCATGGCCGGCACTTACTACATCTACGGGACCGCGTCGGAGAATACCCTGCTCCTGGCTGAGGATGTCCATGTGTACGGGGGGTTTGCGGGCGGGGAGATCAGCCTGGACGAGAGGGACTTCGTGGCGAACGTCACCCGCCTCGACGGAAGTGATAGTCTGGATGGTGGAGAGAACAGGGTCTACCACGTAGTCACCGGCGTCGACGGCGCGGTGATCGACGGGTTCACAATCCAACACGGGCTCGCCCATGAGGACGACGACCCCATGAACTTCAACAACTACGGAGGCGGGATGCTCAACAGCAACGTCTCCCCCACCGTCTCCAACTGCACATTCACCGACAACCATGGTTTCTTCGGGGGCGCAATAGAGAACAT
>JAUXHN010000117.1 GCA_030621515.1 Deltaproteobacteria bacterium
GTTTGGCCTGGGATCACACGCGTCCCCAACACCGTCCGGCGTTCCCACCTCGAAGACATCTTCCTGCCCCGGGTTCGCGGCCGTCGGACAGTTGTCACAATTGTCGTCCAGGCCATCTCCATCCTCGTCATGCCCGATACCCCCACCTGGGCCGGTATCGGTGTCTGTGTCGGTGTCGGCATCTGTGTCCGTGTCTGTATCTGCATCACCAGCGCCGGCGTCAAAATTGAAAAGAGATGGAGCGTCACCGGAACAAGCGAAGAACAAATGCATCATCATCAGAAAACAACCGCATCTCAAAAGTCCTGTCATTTTCAACTCCTCGTTCGAGTTATTCGGTACTTTTGAACTATAGCTTAAATCAGATCGGAATATAAGGAGGCAGTTTCCAGGAGCGTTCAGACAATCTCCACGAAGCTCTTCTTGTACCGTTCGCATAGCCCGATGTAGAGGTCTTTTCCCCTGGTCCACAGAGCCCGCTGCTCTTCACTCACCGGGCCGACCACCCTGGCCGGTACGCCGACCGCGATCTTCCCCGCAGGGATCTCCTGTCGATTCTTGACAAGGGCCGCCTCGCCGATAATGGCGCCCTCCCCCACCACGGACCAGTCGGCGATGGTCGCGCGCATGCCGATGACCGCCTCGGACTCGATTGTCGCGTTGTGGATCATGGCTCCGTGGCCGATAGTCACCCGCTCACCGATACCGGTCAGGCCACCGGGCCGCGCGTGGATGATGACCCCTTCCTCCACCGCAGTGCCCTGCCCCATCTCTATCGTGCCGTAATCGCCCCGCAGAATCGCGCCGTGACCGATATAACACCGGGCGCCGATCCTCACGTCGCCTATCACGACGGCCGATGGCGCCACATAGGCGGTTTCGTGAATCTGCGGTCTTCGTTTTTCAAATTCGTAAATCGGCATCGTCATCCATTTCGTTTTCGTTATTTCAAAACAATATCATTCTCTTTTCCCCTTGCGGCAAGAGAACGTTGATGGAATAATGACCAAAAATGAATTCTGGTCATAAAAAGAAACTCCCAAAACAAGAAAAACGCGATGTGATCCTCCAGGCGTCGTGGAAGCTGATCCATCAGTACGGCTATCAAAAGACCACGATCGACGATATCGCCAGGACGGCGGGAATCGCCAAGGGAACTATCTACCTGTACTTCAGATCCAAATCCGAGATAATGCTGGCCCTTGTCGATCTGACCAACCTTCGAATCGCCGACGAACAGGACCGAATAGCGGAAAAAAAAAATCCCCCGGTGGAGAAGCTCCGCGCATGCCTCAAGCACCGGATAATGACCCTGTTCGACATTATCAATCGACATCCCCATGGCGATGAAATGATCACCTCGCTGTTACCCGACATCGTGCAGAGACTCGACTGGTACGTGACCCGGCACGGGAAGCTACTCGGCAAGATCATCGCGGAGGGATGCGTCGACGGCGTGTTCGACGTGGCCGATCCCAAAAAGACCGGACAGCTGCTCGCGCGCCTGTTCGAGCACCTCACCCCGCCGTACTACCGATTCGACTCGCGCAAGTCTCTCGAACAATTCACCGACCACCTGCTCGACCTTCTGTCATCGGGCTTGTGGACCAGAAAACCAAACACTATAAGAACCTCTCCAGGATCGAAAAAACCCAGGAGTAAACGATGAAACCAAAGAACAAATCTCGCGACGGCGAGGTGCGATGTCTGAACTGCTTCACCAGATTCGTGCCACCGCCCAGGTCAGAAAAAGTCCCCTGTCCATCGTGCGGTATCGAGTGGCGAATATCATGGGCCAGCTCGACGTTCGCGAAAATCCGTGGGCCGGCATGGGACAAGTACCCCCGAATGAACCAGTAACCCGCTCTGAAGGAGATTACATTATGGCCTTGAAACGAAAACTGGCGCTTGTGAACCTCTCGACCGGTGAGATCGAGATACAGGAAATCACGAGAGAGCTGCGCGAGAAATACATCGGCGGACGCGGTCTCGACATCTACCTCCTGTACACCCATCTGAAACCCGGCACGGATCCCCAGTCTCCCGGCAACGTGTGCTGTATTTCGGCGGGCATCCTCGGCGGAACCCCCGCCAGCGCATCGGCGCGCACCCATGTAATGGCCAAGAGCCCCCTCACCGGCTTTCTGGGATCGGCGAATATGGGCGGCTTCTTCGCCCCGGAGCTGCGGTACGCCGGGTTCGATCACCTGGTCATCACCGGCGCCTCCAAGACACCGGTCTACCTGTGGATACACAACGGAGAGATCGAAATTCGCGACGCGTCTCACCTCTGGGGTCAAAATACCTTCGATACCCAGGAGGCCATCTGCGAAGAGCTCGATGACCCGGAGATCAAGAGCATGACCATCGGCGTGGCGGGCGAGAATCTCGTGCGCTTCGCCAACGTGGTCACCAGTCACAAGAACGCGGCGGGCCGGACCGGTCTGGGCGCGGTCCTGGGATCAAAGAAGCTCAAGGCCGTGGCGGTTCGCGGGACCATGGATATCGGAATAGCCCACCCCAAGGAGACCATCGAGTACAACCGCAAGGTCATCAAGCGCATCGTCTCCACCAAGTTCGCCCAGATCATGCAAAAGTGGGGCACCATGTTCATCTACGGGGTCACCAACTCCACGGGGCTGGTGCGAACCCGGAATTTCCAGGAGAACCAGCTCGACAACAGCGAGATGATAGAGTGCGAGGAAATTGAGAAACACTCGGAGGGAACCGCGGGCTGTTTCGGCTGCCAGCTCCACTGCCGCCATCGGTACGTGATCAAGGACGGCAAGTACGCCGGAACGTACGATGAGGGTCCCGAGTACACCACGCAGGGCGCTTTCGGCGCCGAGATAGGATGTCGCGACTTCGGCACCATCCTCTACGGAAACCACCTGGTCAACAAGCTCGGAATGGACACCCTCGAGATAGGGAGCATGATCAGCTGGGCCATGGAGCTCTACGAAAAGGGGATCATCACCAAGAAGGACACAAAAGGGCTCGAGCTCGAGTTCGGCAACGAGGCGGCTGCCATAGAGATGACCCGCCAGATCGCCCACCGCGAGGGATTCGGCGACATCCTGGCGGACGGCCCCAAAGGTGCGATGAAGCGTCTGCCGAAGGAAGCGGCGAAGTACTGCATCCACGTCAAGGGCCTGAGCAATCTCCACTCGGACGAGCGACCCACCCCTTCTCTGGCCCTGGGGATCGCCACCGGATCCCGCGGCTCGGACCACCTTCGCAGCCGCCCCGCGCTCGACCTGTATCACCTTCCCGAGCCGTTGCTCAGGAAGATCTACGGCTACCCGGTGCCGTACGACGGCCCGCTCACTTCCGACTACCACGACTACGAGGGCAAACCCTGGATGGTAATGTGGCAAGAGATGGTCTACATGGCGGTGGACTGCGTTGGAGTTTGCAAGTACCACACGGTCTTCCTCTCCCCGACCATGCCCTCCTTCGACGAGTTCTCAAAATGGCTGGAGCTCATCGCGGGCATCGAATTGACCCCGGTGCAGGTGTGGGAAGTTGCCGAGCGGGCGTACAACCTGGAGCGGCTCTTCAACATCCGCGAGGGATTGACCCGCGACGACGACTGGCTGGTGGACAGGTACTTCGACGAGAAGACCACCCGCGGCCTCGACGTGGCGGCGGGCAGGTGCATCAGCCGTCCCAAGTTCAAGAAGATGATCGACACGTACTACACGCATCACGGTTGGGACAAAAAGGGCAACCCCAAGAAGGAGACCCTCAAACGACTCGGAATCGAAGACCTGGTTTCCTGAACGAGGCTGTACAAGGAGCGAACGATATGTCGAAAATGTTAATCATAGATCAGGCGGCCTGTACCGGTTGCCGGCAGTGTGAGCTCGTGTGCTCTGTCAAACACAACGGCTCGGCCAACCCGGCCCGCGCCAGAATCAGCATTGTGAAGTGGGAGCGCGAGGGGTTCTACCTGCCCATGCTCTGCCAGCAGTGCCGGGAGCCCGCCTGCGCTGCGGTGTGCCCCAAGGGCGCGCTATCGAGGGATGATGAAAACGACCTCGTGGTGTGGGATCAGGATCGCTGTATCGGCTGCAAGATGTGCGTGATGGCATGCCCCTTCGGCGCCATGAGCGTCGACACCAGGGACGGCAAAGTGTTCAAGTGCGATCAATGCGACGGGGATCCCCTCTGCGTGGATTTCTGCGAAGCCGGCGCTCTCAAGTACGTCGACTCGACCACCGCAAACCTGACCAAGAAACGCGCCCACGGAGCCCGATTCTCGGAGATCATGCGAACAACAACCTGACGATCGGGCTCGACAATGGGCATCTGCACCGTGGAGTACATCTGGTGACGACCGCCAGGCCAAGCGAATCGGTACTCGTCCTCGGCGGAGGGATCGCCGGGCTCCAGGCGGCTGTCGATATCGCCAACCTTGGCTTTCACGTTCACCTGGTGGAGCGCACACCCTCCATCGGCGGTCGCATGGCCCAGCTCGACAAGACCTTCCCTACAAACGATTGCTCCATGTGCATCCTGGCCCCCAAGATGATGGAGTGCGCGGGGCACGACCTCGTGACCCTCCACACTTACTCGGATCTCACCAGGCTGGAGGGTCGACTCGGCGCCTTTCGGGTAGAGATCCTCCACAGGAGCAGGTTCGTCGACGCCGGCAAGTGCACCGGCTGCGACGATTGCGCGATAGCGTGTCCGGTGGAAGTGCCCAGCGAGTTCGAGATGGGCCTCGCCAACCGCAAGGCCGTCTATAAGCCCTTCCCCCAGGCCGTTCCCAACGTGTACGCGATCACCAAGACCGGAGTGGCCCCGTGTCGGGACACCTGCCCGGCGGGGGTCAACGCCCAGGGGTACATCCAGCTCGTCAAGCTCGGAAAGTTCGACGAGGCACTCGAGGTGGTCCACAACACCATGCCCTTCGCCGGAACGATCGGGCGCATATGTCCGCACCCCTGCGAAACCGATTGTACGCGACTCGACGTGGAATCGCCGGTGTCCATCTGTGCGATCAAGAGGGCGGCCGCCGATCACGGAAAACACATCCCCGAGGTGGAAGCGACGCCACAGGAGCGCGTGAAGCGCGCCGGAAAATCCGTGGCCATCGTGGGCGCGGGTCCGGCAGGAATCAACGCGGCGTACAGTCTCGCCCGCAAGGGGTATCCGGTAACCGTCTTCGAGAAACTACCTGTTGTCGGGGGAATGCTGCGCGTGGGCGTGCCCTCCTATCGGCTGCCATGGGATGTGCTCGACCGCGAGATCGACCTGGTGAAAAATCTGGGGGTGAAGATCAAGACGTCATCGCCGATCAACGGCCCCTCGGGTATTCGAAACCTCTTCAAGAATGGCTTCAAGGCCGTCTTGCTCAGCGTCGGCGCTCACGCCTCTCTCAAGCTCGGCATCCCAGGCGAGAAGCGCAAGGGAGTCGTCGGCGCTGTCGATTTCCTTCGACGACACGCACTTGGCAAGAAGATCACAGTGGGCAAACACACGGTCATCGTGGGCGGCGGTAACGCTGCCGTCGACTCATCCCGAACTGCGCTGCGGCTCGGGGCTCGCAAGGTCACCATCCTCTACCGACGTTCGCGCGCGGAGATGCCCGCCCTTTCCTGGGAGGTGGAGGCCGCCCTCGAAGAAGGTGTGGAGATCATGACCCTCGCCGCGCCCATTGCCGTGCTCGCAAAGAAGGGAAAGGTCACCGGAATCGAGGTCATCCGTATGCGGCTGGAGGATGCCGACTCTTCCGGACGTCCGCGACCGGTTCCCATCCCCGACAGCAACTACGTCATCAACTGCGACATGCTGATCCCGGCTATCGGCCAGGCGCCGATCCTCGACTGCCTTGGCCCGAGATCAAGGGTGAAAACCTCCAGATGGGGAACCATCGTCGCGCACGAAAAGACCTGCGCCACCGACCAGAAGGGTGTGTTCGCCTGCGGTGACGCGGTCACGGGACCGGCCACTGCCATCGACGCCGTCGACGCCGGCAATCGAGCTGCCGAATCGATCCACCGATTCCTCCAGGGGAAACCAATCAAATCGACAGCCCCGCAGATCCCGTGCGTGCGCCCACCTGCCGAGGATCTGTCCGGCATTCCCATCGTCGACCGGGCCGGGATGAGCGAATTGTCTGTCCGGGGTCGAAGACGGAATTTCAAGGAAGTCGAGAAGGGCCTGTCTGTCAAGGAGGCCCGCGCGGAAGCAGAGCGCTGTCTCAACTGCGCCCCCTGCTGCGAGTGCATGGAGTGCGTACGGGCCTGCCAGGCGAACGCGGTGGATCACGGCATGATAGACGAGACGATCACGCTTCACGTGGGCGCTTGCGTCGTGGCCACCGGGTTCGACATGATGGACGCTTCCATCATCGAGGAGTACGGCGCCGGCAGAATTCCCAATGTCGTGACGGGCCTGGAGTTCGAGAGACTCCTGTCGGCCTCCGGACCGTGTGGCGGGCATGTCCGGCGCCCGTCCGACGGTCGCTCCCCAAAGAAGATTGCGTTCATCCAGTGCGTAGGATCGCGCGATCTTCGAAATCACGAATACTGCTCAGCGGTGTGCTGCATGCACGCCACCAAGGAAGCCATTCTGGCCAACGAGCACGAACGCGACGTCAGAAGCACCATCTTCTACATGGATCTGCGCGCCGCCGGAAAGAACTTCCAGACCTACGTCGCTCGCGCAAAAGATCAGTACTCGGTCTCCTATGTTCGCGCCCGTCCCGGCTTTGTGGAAGAAGTCGAGGGCACAGGTGACGTCAGGGTCGTGTACGAGGACACAGAACTTCGAAAGAAGACTGATGAGGTGTTCGATCTTGTCGTGTTGTGCCAGGCCATGATCCCATCGGAGGGCTCGACGCAACTGGCAGAAACACTGGGCATCGAGCTCGATGAGCACGGTTTCATAAGCACCCCATCGCCACTTGCCGCGCCGGTCGATACAACAAGGCCCGGGCTGCTGGCCATCGGTTATGCGGCGAGTCCGCAGGACATCCCGGACTCCGTGGTCCAGGCCTCCGCCGCCGCGGGCCGCGTGGCCGAGCTGCTGAGAAGGGGGTCGTCCGATGAGTAGGGTCAAGGTCGGCGTCTTCGTCTGTCACTGCGGATCTAACATCGGCGGCATCGTCGACGTACCCGACGTGGTGGAGTACGCCCGAGATCTTCCCCTCGTCCATTACTCGGAGGACAATCTCTACACCTGCTCCGACGCGGGGCTCACCGCGATCAAAGAAAAAATCAAGGAACACGGGCTCAATCGGGTCGTTGTGGCATCGTGCACACCGCGAACTCACGAGGAGCTCTTTCGGCGCACCTGCGAGGAGGCCGGCGTCAACCGCTACCTCTTCGAGTTCGTGAACCTCCGCGAGCATTGCTCCTGGATACACATGAACCAGCCGCAGGAAGCCACGTGCAAGGCGAAGGAGCTGGTCCGGCTGGGCGCAGCAAAGGCCGCGCGTTTACGTCCGCTGGAGATTGCCCGGGCACCGGTCAAGCCCGCATGCCTGGTGATCGGCGGCGGCGTGGCGGGGCTGTCGGCTGCCGGGAGCCTGGCGCAACAGGGTTTCGAGGTCCACCTGGTCGAACGCGCTGATCGCCTCGGAGGGCTCACCAGGGATCTCTGGAAGCTCCTTCCCGGCGATCGCCCGGCGTCAGAGCTCCTGCACACTCTCACAAGCAGAGTGACCGGCGAAGAGAACGTCACGGTTTATTTGAACAGCGAGCTGGATGAGATCACCGGGTTCATCGGTTCTTTCAAGGCTACCCTTTCCACCCCCTCGGGCAAGAAGGACATCGATATCGGCACGGTCATCGTGGCGACCGGCGCCGTGGAGCTCGAACCGCTGGGCCTGTACCACCTCGGCGAAACCGAGGGAGTGATCACCCAGATGGGCCTCGAGAAGATGCTGGCCGATGAAAAGAAAGACCTCGGCGACGTGGTCTTCATCAACTGCGCCGGCGCGCGCGGTCCAGACCGTGAATACTGCGGGCGCCTGTGCTGCGCCGTGTCCATCAAGAACGCGAGATACCTCAAGGAAGCCGATCCCGACGCCCGCGTTACCATCCTTCAGCGAGACGTGATGGCGTTCGGCACCGAGTTCGAAACGGAATACCGCAAGGCCATGTGCGCCGGAGTGAGGTTCATCCGCTTTTCACCGGATCGCCCGCCAACGATGATCGGCAAAGACAGGGTCACCGGCGTACGTATATACAACCAGCTCACCGGCGAGGAATCGGATCTGTCTGCGAACACGGTTGTGCTCACCACCCCGCTTGCGGCCGACGCAGGCGCTTCGGATCTCGCACAGATGCTCAAGGTGCCCATCGACAAGGAGGGTTTCTTTCTCGAAGCCCACCTCAAACTGCGGCCGGTGGAGTTCGCCACCGACGGTGTCTTCATCGCCGGAGCGGCTCGCTTTCCGGCGGACATTGGAGAGGCCGTAGCCCAGGGAACTGCGGCAGCGGCCAAGGCGGCTGCGCCCATGTTTGCCGGCGAGGTCTCGGTAGAAGCAACCACCGCAGTCACGGACCCGAGGCTGTGCTCCGGATGCGGAACCTGCGAATCGGTCTGCCCCTTCGACGCCATCGAAATCACACAGGACAGACACGGTCGACCTGTTTCCGAGGTCAACGCAGTCATGTGCAAGGGTTGTGGCGCCTGCGCCGCCGCGTGCCCCTGCGGAGCTATTCAGCAACTGGGTTTCACCGACTCGCAAATCTTCGAGATGGTCAGATCACTCGCCAGGGACGGTGATCCGTCGGGATCGGAGGGCTAGAAGCATGAGCGATTTCGAACCGAAGATCCTGGTTTTTGCCTGCAACTGGTGCAGTTACGCCGGCGCGGACATGGCGGGGGTCTCCCGCTATCAGATGCCCCCCAATTGCCGGGTCATCCGCGTCATGTGCTCGGCCAGAGTCAGACCCGAGCAGGTGATCTCGGCATTGACGCAGGGTCTCGACGCAGTGCTCGTCCTCGGATGCCATCCAGGCGATTGTCACTATACTGAAGGAAACTACATCACGCGCCGCAGGGGCATCATGCTCAAGAATCTTCTCGAAACCATGGGCTTCGAAAAGAGTCGTTTCCAGGTAAATTGGGTATCCGCCGCCGAGGGAGCGAGGTTCGCGCAGGTGGTTCGCGAGTTCGTCGAGGAGATCAAGGCGCTCGGTCCGAGCCATGTTTCAACCGAGAAGGACACCGGAACGCATGCGTGATCAATTAAAAGGCATGCAGACCAGGCTGCGGGAGATTGCCGCGGCGTTCCTGGAGCGCCCCGACGCCCTGTGCTTCATCGGATGGGAGATGACCCCGGACGAGAAGGAGACCCGCCCGTTCTTTGCGCGAAAACCACGACAGGTAAAACGGCTCGTCTGGAACGAGATGTGCCATCCCAACCCGGCCTCGTATCTTCCTGGATTGCGGGGCTCTGAGGGCATGATCGGCGTGGCGGTCAAGGGATGCGACGCCCGCGCTCTCCGTGAGCTGATCAGAGCAAATCAGATCGAGCGCAAGAACCTCTTCGTCCTTGGCATTCCGTGCGCGGGCCTGGTCGATCCGAATACCGGGGCCATCGCGTCGCGCTGCTCCGAATGTCAATACCCGGTGGACCTCGACTACGACGAGACCCTCGGACCCATGGAGACGCCGGATCTGACGGTGGAGCGCTCGGCGCCCGACCTCGACGCCATGAGTCTCCAACAACGCCGCGCCTTCTGGAAACAGGAGCTGGACAAATGCATCCGGTGCGATGCCTGCAGGAAGATCTGCTACGGCTGCTACTGCCCCGAGTGCATCTTCGAAATGTCCGACCCAAAGTGGGCAACCAATCGTGGAGATCTCGCCGACAAGATCTTCTACCACGCGGTGCGGGCATATCATCTGGCCGGCCGTTGCGTGGGATGTGACGAATGCGCGCGGGCCTGCCCGATGGGTGTTCGCCTGGATCTCCTCAACAGGAGCTTGCGCGACCACGCGAAGGAGATGTTCTCATTCGACGGCGCAGGTATCACGGACGAAAAACCTCTGTTGCGAACCTTCTCCACGGAGGATCCCGATCCGTTTTTCGGAGGTGATAAATGACCGTGATCGGGTACATGAAACGCTCTGCCCTGGAGGGTGTGCTCGGAGACCTTTCCGATACGCTCGAGGTAATTGCTCCGCTTCCCTCCGGGAAGGAAGGCGGCGTGGAGCTGGGCCGCTTTGAAAAAGGGGCGAAGGTTGTCATCGGGCCCGTCAAGACGATGCTCCCGCTCAAGACGATCTTCCTCCCACCGGTCGAGCAGATATTCCGGTTTAGCAAATCGAAAAATGAAACGATGCTGACCCCCTCCACTCCGGTCACGAGAGATCGAGTGGTGTTCGGCGCGCTCGGGTGCGATATCGCGGCGCTCGCGCTCATCGACGAGGTCTTCCTGCGGGAGCCCGTCGACGAGGCGTACGAGGAGAGAAGAACACGCACAACCATCGTCGCGCTGGCGTGCGAGGGTCAGGGACCCGAGTGCTTCTGTGCATCGGTGGGAATCGATCCGGTCAGACCCGACGGTGCCGACGTGGTGATGATCCCGGTGGAAGACGGGTTCATCGTGGAGACGATCACAAAAAAAGGCGAGCAACTAGGGGCGATGCTGCAAGGCGCGCTGCGCGATCCCACCGGCCCGCAGAAGAAGGCCGCGCGCTCGTTCAAATCATCTTCCAGAAGCGATGTCGATCTATCCGCTCCTGCGGGCGGCTGGTCCGCGGTGTGGGAGTCCGAGGCATGGGAGGATGCTTCCGCGCGGTGCATAGGTTGCGGAATCTGTACCGTGGTGTGTCCCACGTGTCATTGCTTCGATGTGCACGACGAGCGGCACGGCAACGGGGGAGAGCGCTTTCGCAAATGGGATTCGTGCATGGCCGTGAACTTCACCATGATGGCACACGGCGAGAACCCGCGCCCGCAACACAGGGCCCGGGTCCGGCAGAGGTACATGCACAAGCTGGTCTACTTCCCCGAGAACCACGGCGCGGTAGCGTGCGTCGGCTGCGGTCGTTGCGCCGTCGCCTGCCCCAACCGAACCGGCATCGGCGAGGTGGCTGCACGGATGAGAGACCAGGAGGAAGACAGCGATGGGTGAGCTGATGATGATTCCCCTGATCGCGCGGATCAGATCCATCCGGGAGGTTACCTTCGATACCCTCATGTTCGAAGTGGCTATCGAGAAAGACGGAAAAGAGGTCCCGTTCTCTTATCTCCCGGGACAGTTCGCCGAACTCAGCGTGTTCGGCGTGGGCGAGTCTCCTATCTCCATAACCTCCACCTGCACCCGCCCCGGCCCCGTGGAGTTCGCCGTGCGCGAGGTGGGCCTGGTGACCGAGGCCATGCACAACATGCGGCCCGGCGACATGATGGGTATCCGTGGACCGCTGGGCAACGGGTTCCCGGTGAACGAGATGAAGGGAAAGGACATCCTGTTCATCGCGGGGGGCATCGGGCTGGCTCCCTTGCGGGGATTGATCAACTATGTGCTGGACAACAGGTCCGACTTCGGGGCTGTCGACATTGTTTACGGCGCGCGCGCGCCGAACCTCCTGTGCTTCGACTGGGAGTTCGACACCTGGAAGGCGGCGCCCGACACCCGCGTCCACCTCACCATCGACGCTCCCGCGGATGGATGGAAGGGCAGCGTGGGGTTTGTCCCGGCCATCGTCAAGGAGCTGGCGTTGCCTCCGGGAAATCGCCTCGCAGTGGCGTGCGGCCCGCCCATCATGATCAAGTACGTGCTCGAGGACCTGGCGGCGGCGGGCTATCGCGACGAGGACGTAATAACCACCCTGGAGATGAAAATGAAGTGCGGCGTCGGCAAGTGCGGACGCTGCAACATAGGCGCAAAATACATCTGCATCGATGGGCCGGTCTTTCGTTTGAGCGAGCTCAAGACGATTCCCTCGGAGTATTGAAATGGCAATCACGCCCAAGGACATAGATCGCCTCATTCGGGAACACGGGCTCGGCGCATGCCTCGAATGCGGAAAGTGCACCGCCATCTGTCCCATGAGCGAAGTCTTCGGCGACATCGAGTACGGACACACGCCGAGGGGAATCGTGGAGAAGGCCCTCTTCGATTCCGATCTGATCACCGGCGACGCCATCTGGTACTGCCTGACATGCGAAGTCTGCACAAAAGGCTGCCCTTCCGGCGTCCGTTTCCGCGATTTCATGGAGGAGCTCCGCGAGATGATGATCGCGGCGGGCCACGACGAGCACGGCGTCCGCTGCAGGCTCTGCAATCGCTACTTCGTTCCGGAACCCTCACTCAAAATGATGATCGCGAAGATGGACGTGAAAGACTCCACGCCCGAGTTCCTGCTCACCTGCCCAAAGTGCAAGACCCGCGATTTCGGGCGCAAGATGATGTAGAACTTCGCGCCGGGGCGATCTGAAAAATGAAGATCTCGCTGAAGATTCTCCTCCCCATGCTCTCCGATGCCATCGGCGCCAATTCGCTGGAGCTGGAGTTCCCGGGAAAAACCGCCGGCGAAATGGTAACGCACATCGCAAAGACCTTTGGCAAACGCGCCGCCGCCGCCCTCTACGACAAGACCGGCGTTCTCGACCTCGAAGTGCAGGTCCTCATCAACCACAAGACATGGGTCACCCGCGAGAACCTCGACGAACGCCTCAAAGAAGGCGACCGGGTTCAGATCATGGTGATGATGGGTGGGGGGTAGAGCCGTAGTGCCCCAGCATTCTTAAAAGGTAATCGTCAATACACCGCTGAACCCCAAACCCGGAGAGGGGGCGAGGCTCAACTCAACCTTTCGGCCCGACCATTTGTCGATCAGCCGTTCCAGGAGATTCGAATTCTCTTTTGCGCGCTTAAGCCTGGTGACGCCCAAATAGAGAGGAACCAAAGCTCCAACTATCGTCGCCGACATGAAAAACAATCCCACAAACGTGTACATATTCCTTCCCAAATCCTCCCCCCAATCGTTGGCGTGGGAGTCATCTTCCTCTTCCTCCCATTTCTTCTCCCACGCTTCTCTCTCCTCCTCCATCTGAACGGCTTTGACCAGACAGAACGTCGAAGCAGCGGCCCCCGCCAGGAAAACAACCGGCGAAACAACCCCTGCGAGGATTTTGGCACGACGGAGGTCCTTCTTTTGGAGATCGAGAGCCCACTGCGCGTAGGTGCTGTAATAACCGGGGTTCCTGCTCTTGCGCCGGGTGTACTTCCCGAAGAGATCGCGACCGGTGATGGAATCCACCTCGGTAACGTATTGCTGTTCCATTGACTGATCGACCTTGTCCAGAATATCGCTTGCTACCCACGCCGCCGCCCTTTCGACGCTGCCCCGGGTAGCCTTGACAGTAGCCTCGGGTAGTTCCAGGCCACCAAACGCGACGGTCCGAATAGTCAGCACGATCTTGTCGCCGTTCGCATCCACATGCG
>JAUXHN010000205.1 GCA_030621515.1 Deltaproteobacteria bacterium
ACGGACACTCCGGGAAGTTACAACTGTGTATGCAACTCGGGCTGGACGGGAGACGGTTTCA
This sequence comes from Deltaproteobacteria bacterium, assembly GCA_030621515.1. Classification (GTDB taxonomy): domain Bacteria; phylum Myxococcota_A; class Polyangia; order JAAYKL01; family JAAYKL01; genus JAUVAN01. Next base: position 62 of record JAUXHN010000205.1, read on the forward strand.
CGTGCGCCAACATCGACGAATGTCTGGCAAACCCGTGCGACACCAACGCCACTTGCACGGACACTCCCGGAAGTTACAACTGCGTATGCAACTCGGGCTGGACGGGAGACGGTTTCACGTGCGCCAACATCGACGAATGCCTGACAAGTCCGTGCGACATCAACGCCACCTGCACGGACACTCCCGGAAGTTACTACTGCGAATGCAACTCGGGCTGGACCGGAGACGGTTTCACGTGCATCGAGCAGTTCCTGGTGCTCACGTATCAGGAACGCTACTGGTACGGTAACGATTACGAGGAGCACCGGATACTCATCGGACCCTCCACGTCCATCGATCCGGAGGACGGCACCTGGACCGAGCTTGCGGACGGATTCGATCTGGACACCTGGGTGGCGAACTATGTATGGCAACAAGGCTTGGTGCTGGATATCGATTCCCTGTCGGGACAGTCCGTGAGGATAGCGTTCCACTACTTCGGCACCACCGCCGACAAGTGGTATCTCGAGGATATTTGCATCGGCTGGAGCGACGACGGCATCGACCCGCCAGCTACGTGCGAGTGGGAGCACGGTTTTGACAACGGTACGGTTCCCACGCTGCCCTCGGACTGGACCAGTGTTTCGGGGAGCACGGACACATACTCAAGTATATGGAGGACCTCCACGGATCAGTGGATCAGCGCGCCGACATCGGCGCTCATCGACAGGACCCCCAACGCTTCCACTGTGCAGGATGAATACCTGGTAAGCGATCCGATTACTCTGCCCTGAACGGGCTCAAGATGCAGGCAGGGGTGTCTATCAGGAGGCGTCGGGACCTGCGTCGCCTTCAATCGGAACAAGCGCGAGCTCGATAGTCCCCAGATCGATCGTATCAGTAGCGGGAAGTGTAATCATGGTATCGATAATTTTCGCCCAATCGACACCAGGCATCGGCGCCATGGTTCCACCACCCTCAACGTACAGGACTACAGACATCCAGTAGTCTCCGTCCGATAGAATCGCCGATCCATCCGTTGTACGCGCATAGGTCGTGTACTGGTAAGGTGTGCCCGGAGCGATGGTAATATCTTCTATGGTTTCACCCATACCATCCGGCATCATGGACGTTGGGGTCGGCGTGTCAAAATACACTCCGATGAGTCTATCCGGCGTGGCAGTGAACCCGGCAGGTACGGTCACTTCCACCGTGATCTCATAATCCCCATCGGTATCGCTGTCCGTGTCTGTGTCCGTGTCTGTGTCCGTGTCTGTGTCCGTGTCTGTGTCCGTGTCTGTGCCGGCGTCGTCGACAACGTCGTCATCGTCGCTGCAACCGATCACAGCCATACCGGCCGCCAGCGCGATACAATAAGCCAACATCATAAATTTTCTGGTCATCATTTAATTCCCCTCCTGTTCATTTCCCGTTATTGGGTTTTGGGAATTATACGCTTTTTTTTTATTCGTTCCAGTTTCGGGCGGATGCGGCGATTTTGTTCATTCGGTTCCGTGTAATCTCGGTGCCGGAGAGGTGGATCCATTTCAGCTGGCCCACGAACGCCCCTTCCTTTAATCTGAGATCCCGATACTTGGCGAAGGCATCCTTTCCGAGTGAAATGATCTCGAGGGGATTGAGACGTTCCGTGTGGCGTTTGGCATCGTATTCGAGGTTCACCGTTCGAAGGGCCTTGTCAGTCGAGCGTGCGAACGCGGATCGATTGTCAGGGGTGTCGTCGAGGAGCTCGATGTAGAGTTCGTACACGCTCCTGTCGGCGTTGGCGTAGGCCACGAAGAACTCGTGCTCGATTCCGGTTTCCTCGGCGGCCCGATTGACGGCGTCGATGAGCTGCTCCTCCGAGAGCTTCTCACCCTGGATGCTGGTAACACCCTTTCCCTTGTAGAGAAACTTGAAGATGGGCGCCTGGTTGAAGTGGCCGACGACCTCAATGACATCGTTTATGTCATACCGGTACAGCCCGCTCAGGGTGGTCACATAGAAGTAGTATCGCCGACCTACCTCCAGCTGGTGGGCTCGCAGAAACGTCGATGGGGATTCACCTTCCTCGAAGGCGGAGAATTCGTAGAACGCGCTCTTTACCGCCAGGATGGATCCATTCGTCGCCGGGTCCAGAAGATCCGTGGCGTTGATTTCGCTCGCGATGTAGCCGAAATCCAGCATGGGAGTGTCGTCGTTGAACCAGGGGCGCAGCTTGGGGACCACCAGGGCGCAGTTGCCGTTGGTCCAGGTGTGCACGAGGCCGAGGTTCGGCCAGTAGTCCGGCGGTCGGAGCCGGTCGACTTTGGAGGCCAGGCGATGGAGCTCGTCTGCGCGCTCCGGGGCGGGCTCCAGTCGCTCCTCGACCATTGCGCGAATCTCGGGCTCGAGGTTGAGGGACGATTTGAGGGTTCCGTCTGCGATGTCACGGATGAGGTCTTCTTTCCATTGATCTGCTTTTATCACCAGGTTGAGAATGGTGCTCGGGTTGCCGGTGTAAATGGACGTGACGTTGCTCGGGACGCCGAAGCGCAGGAGAGTGTACGCCTTGGCCTCGTAGTCGGCTATTGTGATCACTTCGTACGGGATGGTGTGCACCAGCTTCATGAACTCGGGAATGTTCTGGTAGATCAGACCGGAGAGAGAGCCCGTTACCGTGCCGTCCGGGGTTCGTCCCTCGTCGGCGGGGGACACGATGGTGAAGTCCTTTCCCGCGAAGATTCCCGGGTAGTGGCGGCTCAGGCCGTACAACCAGAGCTTGCCGCGGTTCTTGATGGTCCGATTGAAGTTGTACTCGGAGATGGGGATGAGCTTCGGTTTGGCGGTGGTTCCGCTCGACCGGGTGTACATGATCGGCTTGCCCTCGAACAATACGTTCTGCTCCCCGCGGGTGTGCCGGTCCACGTAGGGACGGTGTTTCTCGTAGTTTCTCACCGGTACGCGCTCGACATAGTCCTCGTAGGAGCGTATCGCCGAGAATCCGTGCTCCTGGCCGAAGACCGTCCCGGAGGCCTGTTCCAGGATTTCCCTGAGGATGGAGTCCTGTGCTCTCTCGACGTCCTTGCTGGCTTTTACGTATTTGCGGTAGAGTTTGCCGCCGGGGATGGAGAGCAGTTTCTCCACGTGCCTGGACAGGAGGCGATTGACCGCCCCGCCGACTCCCCCCCCTTTGGATTTGATGCCCGATTTCACGAGGGCCTCCTTGGGTCCACAGGCACTGCTATCTAATAGCCTATTTGCGTGACGACAAGAAAAAAATGATTGCGTTTTGCCTCAGAGAAGGGTGGGCAATAGCTGCAGAGTCCGGACGGAGTGACCGATGCTCACCACCGCGCATGAGTCGCTGCTCTTGGCGCCTGTGTCCTCGTTCTCTCCCGCATCCACTTCTGTATCCGTATCTGTATCCTCATCGGCGGCGTAGTCCGGATTCTCATCCAGGATCTCGTTCACCCAGTCGAGGTATGTGGAGAGGTTGACGCAAATTCCGTTGCTGTCGGCGAGACATTCCTCGGTGGTTCCGTGAGAGATTACGCCTGCGAGTTCCCATGTCTGGTCGTTTGACAGGGTAAATAGAGGTCCTCCCGAGTCGCCCATACAACCGTTTGAAGGATTGCCTATCTCAATGAGGGTCTCGCTGACAGACAGGAGCGTGGTGTCCCCTTCCCTGTGTATTCCGGACGAGTAGAGGTCTGATGAACTGGCGAGGCCATAGCCCACGATGTGTCCCATCTCGCCTGTCTCGGGTGTCTCGGGGCGAAGTGGATAGTATTCTATCTCAATAGCCGGGTCGGAGAAGAACACCAGGGCCAGGTCAACTCCCGATGAGCCGTTCCAGTCGGGGTGCACCTCGATGAAATCGGCGTTGGCGATTATGATGGGGTTTGTGATCACGTTGGCGCCGCCTGACACCCTGTAGCCAGCGGGGGAGCTGGCGTGGTCGATGCCCGCCGAGGGATTGTAGACACAGTGACCTGCCGTCTGCACAACTCCGGGGCCGATTAATGTGCCGGTGCACATACCTGATCCGTCCTGTGAGGACAGGGCCACAACACCGGTCCAGGATTCATAGTTTGTGGGGGTGCCGTTGATGATGCCGTCGGCATTATCGAGAGACGACCCCCCCGGGGCGGCATCGTCGCAGGAGACACAGAGGGTGAACAGCATAGCGACGACGACGAGAGCGTTTCGGTGGTATTGGTTTGTCATGGTAAACATAGACGTCCTATTGGTCCGGGAAGTCAATGAAGAGGTGAATAAATAATCATGTTATAGAGATCACATGACCAATCCCCTGCGGTCCATCATGAATATCAGGCGGTCGGAGATTCCGTTCGCCTTCATCATGTTCGCGTATTTCTTTGCGGTGATAGCCGCCTTCTGGATCCTCAAGCCGCTGAAGAAGGGCCTGTTCATCGAGCACTACGATGCGACTGGGCTTCAGATCCTCGGCTGGCACCTGCGCGCGTCCCAGGCCGAGTTGCTGGCAAAGGTCATGAACATGGTCGTTGCCTTCTTCGCCATGGCGGTCTTCAGTTCTCTTTCGAGCAGGTTCAGGCGCCAGAAGCTCACCCTTGTGTTTGTGATATTCCTGCAGGCCTGTCACGTGGTCTTCGCCCTGATCCTGAGAGATCCCACCGGCCCGGTCGTATGGGCGTTCTACCTGTTCGGGGATCTGTTCAACATGTTGATGGTGGCCTCGTTCTTCGCGTTTCTCAACGACAGCGTGCGGCCCGAACAAGCCAAACGACTCTACGGCCTGATAGTGCTCGGCGGTGTGCTCGGCGGCGTCTTCGGGGCGACGGTGGTTCGTGCGTGGATCGGCCTCCTTACGCCGGATCTCTGGATGCTGGTGATCTTTGCCGGTGGGATGGTCATCGGCGCGCTGGCGGTGGCTGCCGGGATCATCGTCGACAAGAGGTCGTCGGGTTTCGGCGCGTGGAAGCGCGAGGAGATCGAGGAGGAAGGCGGGGGGGCAATGGAGGGGATCCGGCTGGTCCTCCGGTCCAGGTATTTGCTCTCCATCGCGGCCCTGGTGGTGGTGTACGAGGTTGTCTCCACCCTGGTCGACTTCCAGTTCACGGAGACCGTCTCCAGCCATCTGAACGGGCCGAGCATCAGCGAGTTTTTCTCCACCGTCTATCTTGTCACCAACTTTGTATCGATGGGTGTGCAGCTCCTTGCGACCGGTTTCGTGATGTCCCGTTTCGGACTCGTCAAGGCGCTGCTCGTCTTGCCGGTGGCGCTGCTGCTGGCGTCGGCAGGTTTTCTCGCCGTTCCCATCCTCCTGACCGGCGGCATCCTCAGCGTGGCGGACAACGGGCTCAATTACTCCATCAACCAGTCGGCGAGGGAAACGCTATATGTGCCGACGGGCGCGGCCGAGAAATACCGGGCCAAGGCGTTCATAGACATCTTCGGGCAGAGATTTGCCAAGACGGCCGGGATATTTCTCGTGCTGGGTTTGTCGATGGTGTTGCATGTTCGATGGCTGTCGCTGGTGACCGTGGTTCTTCTGGTATTGTGGGTGGGGATTGCCCGGTACGTGGGAAAGAGATTCGATGACAAGGGGACGAAAGAAAAAGAAGAAGGGCGTCAGGGCTCCTGATTCGTCCGGGGCCTCGGGCGCCTTCGGATACAAGCCTTTCGCCGGTGTCGATCTTGGTGAGGCGGGAGGCGAGGGATCCGACGAGGAGATCCGAGCATCCGAGCCCGACCGGATCGTTTCGCAGCCGCAACAACAAGAGGAGGAGGGCGACGGCAACGCGCTCGCCCGGATGATGGACGGCGTGGAGCCCCTCGGGGGTGGCTCCAGGCTTGCGCCAAGGAGAGTGGAGCCCAGGGAGTGGCTGGCGCTGATGGACGACGCCGATCTCGTTATGAAGCATCTGGATGACCTCGTGCACGGCAACGCGCCGTTCGAGATGGCCGACGCGCTGGAGTACATCGAGGCGGCGGTGAAGGGGCTGGATCGCAGGATCGTCAAGAAACTTCGGAAAGGAGAGTTCTCCATCCAGGCGCACCTCGATCTACATGGTTTTCGTCGAGAGGAAGCCCGGCAGATGGTGGCCGAGTTCATCGCCAAATCACATGTGGAGGGCAAGCGATGCGTGCTCATTATTCATGGGCGCGGGCTGGGATCCCGGGACAATATCCCCGTGCTCAAGGAAAAACTCACATCCTGGCTCACTCGCGGCGCAATCGGAAAGCATGTGCTCGCGTTCACCTCGGCGCGGCAGTGGGACGGCGGCGTCGGCGCGGTTTATGTCTTGTTGAGGGGTTAGGAGCAGAGTCCGACGAGCCCCTCCAGGCGGCGGTGGATGAACTTTTCGCCGGGGCTGAACGTTTCCTTTATTCCGGACATGAGGGAAAGGTAGGCCGACATTTCGGGGCAGCTGCGATAGCCGACCTTTTGTACCAGACCGTAAAGGATGTCGAGTGATTCCCGAGGCATCAACTTTCCACGGGCGGCATGGAAGGCGAACAGCTTGCTCACGTGCTTCGGGTTGTTGGTGGCTTGCGCCAGCGCCGCGATGTTGAGGGTTACCTCGTGGACCTCGGAATCAGGGATCTCCTCTCCTGCAGTTTCCTTGCGGATGGTCAATTCCATGAAGTTCTCGATCAGGCGCTGGGCCTCCTCGAAACGATCCATGCCGATGGCCTTTTTTGTCAGGCCCGCGATCATCATGCCGGGTTGCTGGGGCTTGATCTCGGGGCGTCTGAATTGCCCCGTGTCCACCTGGAAAGTGGCCCGTGAGTCAGAGGCCACTATGTCCGCCGCAGTGTATCCGCACTGAGGGCACTTGTCATCGGCGCTCGCCATCCAGGTTTTGCAGTTGGGGCAGGCCATCAGTCCCACGGTTCGGTCCGCTTCGAAGTTGCGCTCGATGGAGACGACCCTTATGGTCTGGTGCCCGATAGTGATGCTATCTCCGTCGTCGAGCTCCCTGGTTCCCACCACCCTGACGCCGTTGACCGAGCAACCGTTTCGGCTTCCCCGGTCCTCGATGAGCAGCTTGTCGTCCTGGTTGATTATAGTGGCGTGGACGCGGGAAACGCTTGCGTCATTGAGCACCAGGTAGCAATCGATGCTTCGGCCGATGTCGGAACGGCCCTCGGGAGCCTCCAAGTTGGAGTTTTGATGGATCAACCTGAATTTCTTCATTGCCGGCCGCTCTCGCGAATGATCTTCTCGAGGCGTGACACGAGCGTCTTCCTGGAATGAGCCGTGTCATTGGTGCTCTTGAGGACTTCGAGATAGGCTCCGATGCTATCAATGGTCGAGCCGTCACTTCTTGCTTCCAGTATCTTGTCGAGGAGATCCAGCGGCATCGGAGAGGCGCTGGAGGTCCAGCTCCTGATGACCCACTCGAGTCGTTCGGGTTGTTTCAGTTCCCGCGCCAGTGTTGTGTTGAACCCGCTGATTTCCAGCAGAAGCGCCACATCCAGGGTGCCCGCCGAGATCTTGAAGTCGAAGTCCTGGATCTTGCCGTCGAGCAAGTTGGCGGCATGGTTGAATTTCCCGGCGGCCAGCGCCTTCTCGATGACCTCGACCACCAGGCTGGAGGTCCATCCGGAGGACGCGCCGCCCAGCTCTATTGGAATGGTTGTGTCGTCTTTTGATTTGAGAAGCGCCCCGCATCCGGCGCAGTGGACATCGCCGACCCTCGAGGGTGTCCGGCATTTTCTGCACATGCTGCCCGTGCCGATATCGTTGTTGCAATGCGGGCATTTGGGCGTGCCCGCAGCGATGGGGATTTGACAGGAGGGACAATTGATCATTGCGCCGGTAGGCCTCATTGGGCGTGATGGAAAACGGCTCTCCTCGAGAAAGACCATCTCGTGACTGCCCACCCGTACCCGGTCCTTGTGCTTGAGTGGAGAGGCGTCGAAGAGCGGCTCATTGTTTACGAGAGTGCCGTTTCTCGAGCCCAGGTCCTCGATGGTCGCCGCCTTATCGGCGATGACGATCTTGACATGTTGTCTGGAAACCAGTGGGTCTTCGAGTGTCAGGTTGCACGATGGTGAGCGACCGATCAAGAAAGTACCCGGAGCGAGATCGATCTCCTGGAAAATGAACTTCAGTCGGTACTTCTTCTTCTTTTCCAAATGCCCACCTGAAAACCAATGATGCATCGGCATTCTACATTGATGGTCACCACTCGGATAGGGGGAATGGTTCTTCGAGAGCTTTTTTTAATTTGTAAGAAATCCAACATTCGTGGCCAATTGATGCAGATTTTGTGCGCGCCCGCAGCATGCGGACGAGGTATTACGCAGGGTAAGCCGAGGTCGCGTGCGAGAACCGTAGTAGATCCATGCACATGGA
>JAUXHN010000083.1 GCA_030621515.1 Deltaproteobacteria bacterium
CCGAAAGGGTCACCGAGTTCTCGGTTCCCACCGAGAGCACGGAGCGCACGTTGCGAGTGATCTCCACAAGGGTCCTGGTCCCGGTCAATCGATCCGCAATGGCCACCGTCAGGAGCACAGCTGTGGGGATCATTCCCACGAACAGAGGGATGCCCATCACCGTTACGGCGACCGGTCCGACAGAAGCGGCGAACAACAGCGCCACGAACCGCAAAGAAGGCGTCATCCCCTGGGCACCTCCACCGAATCGAATACCCGCTTGAGGATATCGTCGGGTCGAACCTCCTGGATCACGGCGTCCGGGGTAAGTCGAATCCTGTGTCTCAATACCAGCGGGGCCAGGTGGAGCACATCGTCCGGTGTGACGTAATCCCTGCCCCTCACGGCGGCGCAAGCCCGCCCGGCGGTCAGGAGGGACACGGACGCCCTCGGGGGGGCGCCCACTGCGATCCCCGGCCAGTCACGCGTGGCGGTAACGATCTTGGTAATGTAGTCAATCACCCTGGGCTCGATCTTCACCTTCTTGCACACGTCGATGATCCGGAGGATGGCCTCCCTGTCCATCAGGGGGCGCACACCGAGCGCATCCATGTCGAACAGGTCCACCCCGCGCTCGTACCGCTCCAGGATCTTGTTCTCCTCCTCCTGGCTCGGGTAGTCCATCAGGAGCTTGAACATGAAGCGATCCACCTGCGCCTCCGGGAGAGGGTACGTGCCCTCGTATTCCAGCGGGTTCTGCGTGGCAATCGTCACGAAGGGCTGATCAATGGGGTACGTCTTTCCGTCGATGGTCACCTGCCGCTCCTGCAGGCATTCGAGCATCGCCGACTGGGTCTTGGGCGTGGCGCGGTTGACCTCGTCCGCCAGGAGGATGTTGGTGAACACGGGCCCCGGTCGAAACACGAACTTCTGGTCCTTCATGTCGAATACCGAGTGACCCACCAGGTCTCCCGGCATGAGATCAGGAGTGCACTGCACCCTTGAAAATTTGCAGGAGAGCACCCTTCCGAGCACAATGGCCAGCAACGTCTTGCCCAGCCCGGGGGGACCTTCGATCAGCACGTGGCCGTGGGCGAACAGGGCGAGCAGGGTCCCCTCCACGACGTCGTCCTGGCCCTCGATGACCTTTGCGACCTCTTCGCAAACACGTTCGAATTCTCTCTTGATTTCGGTGGGATTCATCTTCTTTTCCCCTTGCTGCTCTGCGCCAGCATTCGCTGGCAATTGGCTATTTTTTTGATGAGGAAGGCGTGTTTCTCCAGATCTTCCTCGCCTCTTTCCAGTTCTTCTGCAGCCTGTCGGGCCACAACCTCCGCCTGTCTCCTGGCATCTCCGTGCGCTCCCCGTCCCTTCAGGGTCAGCCTGAGAAACTCCAGGCTCCGGGCGAGCGCCCACGTGCTCTTCCCGGCGCGCATATAGAAATCGCCCACGTCGCGGGCGAGGGTGGTCACCTCACGAACATCGACCAACGGGGGCGCCACGAGTGGGCGCCCGATCCGGGATGTTCGCCACCAGTACAGAAAAAAGATGAGTAAAAGAATCTGCAGAACCACCGGCCGCCATCTCCCGGATCCGAGCAAGACGATGAGGGAGGGCTCCGGCTTCACTCCCTCGTGAAACTCGTCGAAGGCCCACACCTTGTCTCTACCTACCTCGTCCAGGAGGGCCGCCACAAACAGGTGCGACCGCTTCCAGCCCAGCGATCGGTTGTCCAGGATCTCCGAGTCTGCAACCTGTATAATGGTCCCCGATCCCCAGCCCTCCACCGACACCGCACTCTCGCCCTTTTCCCCCGTCAACATGCTGTCCGCGCCGTACTCTGCCAGGATCATCTCGCCGCCCATCACCTGTCCGAAGGGAGGCACATCCCGTGGCGAGCTCACTTTTTGGGGCATGTACGTCAACGTGGATTCCAGCAGTTCCTCGTATTTCTCCCACGTGCTCACGGACCACATCTCATCCTGCCCGAACGACGTGATGGGTTCTCCCTCGTTCCCATAAACCGGATACGCAACGATCAGCGTTCCGCCCGAACTCGAAACCCAGTCCATCATGTCGGCGCGGTGTGACTCGGGAACATCGCCCGTGGGTGAAAGCACAAGAAGAACCTCCACGTCATCGGCCAGCGTGGATGCCCGTCCCAGTACGCGGCGAACGTCCTGCACATCGCGCTCCAGCAAATCGTGAAAGATGGAGAACCCGGGAGGACGAGTGCTCGCGGAGGGCAGCTCCAGGTAAGACATCGGGGGATCCGGCCTCCACAGGACGAGCATGACCACCCACAGGGCGAGCCCGAACCACCAGAAGTGCTCGGATCTCAATGTCCGTCGCTTACCCAAGCTCCTCCTCCACAATTTTCGCGCACTGTCGCCAGTGTTCCTCCCGGGGCTCCCTCGCGCCGAAGAACAGATCCTCGAAAACCCTCATCAGCCTTCCCGCGGCCTCATGCGGGCCCTTCTTCTTTTTGGTGCTCGCAACGATCGTCCAGTTGGTAGTCGAATGGTCCAGCGCGGTATAGCCGGCGCGATGCAACCGCGAGATCCCGGAGAGGTAAGCCCATCCCACGGCTGTCTTGTAGTCGCCGTTGGCCGCCGCCTGTACCGCCCGTTCCATCATCGTGTCCGCGGAGTAAGCCGAAACCTCGGAGATGCGAACCGCGCGCGGATCGACGGGCCCCTCGATGTCCATGATGTCCTGATCCATACGCTTCTCCCTGGCCATGATCGCCCTCGCGATGAGGAAGATGATCAGGCCCAGGGCCACCGCCGCAAGGAGATACCCGAAGGGAGTGGCCATGCCCCCGAGGGCGCCGCAATTACAGCTCCCGATAGCATCCGAGCAACCGCAGCTCCCCGGGGAGCCCCCGCAATCGCACCCGGCCCCCGGTGAGGATCCGCACCCTCCCCCCGTGTCCGGCGTCGGCGGCGCTTTTCCCGGACCGCCCGAGCCCGGCGCCGGCCCTCCCCCGCAACCACCGCCTCCCGAAGGACGGTTTGCCTCGGGAGGCAATTCTCCCTTCGAAGGTTCCGGTTGATAACCACATCCGTTGCTCCCACCATCCCTCTTTACCCGTTTCTTCCCGAGACGACCCTCTCCCTCCATCGCCCTCCCCCGCCCATGCCTGGATCCAGAGCGAAGGCGCGACTGTTTGGGCGCCCTCAGCCAGTCGTAATCCGGCGGCTCCGTTATCCGGTCGATCTTCTCGCCGACGGCCTCGTTGTCCGGAGCATCCGCCAGGAGTTGCGGCGCGACAAAAGCGAGCGCGACCAGCGCGACGGATATCCTGAACCATCCTCCCGTCACTTGAGAACCTCCTCGTCTGAGGGGATCCTCGAAGCCGTGGCCTTCAGACCCAACTCCAGATCCCATCCCTCCCCGCGGATCCGCGCGTCGAGGTAAAGGAAGAACCAGCTCAGGGTCCCCACCGGGGTGATTGCCAGCAGGGCCAGCATCCATACTCCCAGCTTGAGAGGTTCGTTGAAGATCGCCTCGGAGAAGAGCCCGTCATCGGTCCACACGGCGAGGATGTTGCCGAACAGGAGTTCGAGAACCATCATGAGCCCCAGGAGGATCGTCACGGTCAACAGCAACAGCAACAAGTCCATGCCGAACGCGCTCCCCCCCCCTCGACGCCGGAGCCCGCGCCGTCGCAACCCAAGACTGTGCCCCGAGAGCCGTTCCAGCAACACGATCATCGGCGTGAAGACCCAGCGAAGCCGCAGTAAGTACCCGACGACGATGGGCATCAGCGTGACAATGAGTATCTTCTGCCCGATCCGCCATATGAAGAGCTTGAACCACTCGCCGCGATATAGAGATATGGCGTCCTGAGCCGTCAACCTGTTCCCGAAGACCAGCTTGCTGGCCGTGAGAACCACGGCGCCCGTGGGAATGGACAGCGTCAGCCAGAAGAAACAGATGGAGATCCATGCCTCGTCGGTGAGGTAGTGAAGACCCACCGCCGCCGCGACGAGAGGACCTCCGAGGACGGCCAGCACCGGAAAAATCACGGGGAGATGCGTCCGGTAGAAGAGCATGGCCAGGTCGATAATCTCGGTGACCTTCCGCGGGCGGATCTCGATGGTTGCGCTCTTGACCTTCATCGGTTTTCACCGAAGCGCCCGGCGAGCATGAGGTACGAAATGACCAGCACCCACAGAACCCCGCCCACGATGAACTTGATCATCGGCGCCGCCCCGGACGGCGACCAGAAACCCTCCAGCAAGGCCGCCACCAGGAGCATGGCAGCCGCGCCGAGAACAACGTTGATCATCTGCCTGGACTTCAACTTCAGGGCGTCTATCCGGCTGTATTGTCCCGGATTTACGAGGATCATCCCCAGCTTGATCCCGGTGGCGCCGGACAGGACGATCGCCGTGAGTTCGAAGGCCCCGTGGCCGATGACGAAAGAAAGAAAACTCTCCGAATAGCCGGCAACGCAAATGTAGGCTCCCACCGCGCCGCCCATCACCCCGTTTAGCACCAGAAAGAAAATGGAGCCGAGGCCGAAGAAGACGCCGGTCGCGAAACAGCGAAACGCTATGCCCACGTTGTTGTGCACGTAGAACCCGGTCATGAGGGAGTCCTCGCCCTCGGATCGTCCGCCCTGATGCCCCTCGGCGTACGCGTCGGTGAGCATCTCCAGTTGTGCGGGGTCGCTCAGACTGTAGGCAACATCCGGATCGGCCACGACCGCCCACGCGGTGATGACAATCGGCACAACGAAAAGCAGCGTCGCGGCAAGCACGTACCATTTCTGCTCTCGAACCGCGCAGGGGAAATCACGTGTGAAGAAATCGAAGAAACGACGACGGTCCGGTGAGGTTCGCGGCCTGAACTGCTTGTGACCGCGCGCCACGATGGTGTTGAGGTAGGACTCCACGTCATCGCCGAGCTCCTCGGATCGGGCCCGTGCCAGATCGGAGCATGCGATCCTGTAGAGATGGACGAACTCGTCCAGTTCGTGTTGATCGATCTTGCCGGAACGGCCGGTCTCCAGTCGCCGCAGCACGTGCTCGAGCCGTTCCCACCGCGCGCGACGCTGCTCCATGAAGTCTTGTTTGATCAACGCGCACCTCCCGCAGCCCCTGGAATGGAGGTGGCCGTGGAGCGCCCGTACCAGGACGATCGCACCTCGTTACCCGCCACGAGCATTCCGGCGAGCACGAGTTCCGGATCTTCACCTTCAATCCTGAGCTTCCTCGCGACCGGATCCCCGAGAACCGCTGCGATCTCGTCGGCCCGATCCTCTGAGAACAGGTGCCTGCGCCTGAAGAACTCGTCTATGATCGTCAGGTCTCTGTCCCTTATTCCAAGCTGCATCAGGGCCCCGGCCGGGATCTCCACGGGATTGGAAGGCAGGGGCGGCAGATCGCGAAGAGGCGACCGCTTCTCCCTGATCACCATGGTGTCGGCCGCGAGATCGCCCAGGCGCCGCTGTGTCCCCGTGAAGAACATAGTCAGCACCCCTGCCGCGTAGAAGAAGGGGAAGATGTCGGCGGCCCGCAGGAAGTTCCGCATGGCGCTGCGCACAAAATCGATGGACACGCCGTCTGTGCGCACCACTCTGATTCCCAGGGCCTTCTTGCCCGGCGTCACGCCGTTGAACCGCCACTCGAGGAAGGTGTTGTACCCCCACTCCACCACGAACGCGAGGATCAGGATAAGCCCCATGGACAGGCCCTCCGAAGCCCATGATGTGGTCATCACCAGGATCGTGCTCACCACCGAAATGATCCCCGCCCTTATCAGGAGATCCAGCAAGTAGGCCATCATCCGCGCGCTCACCCCCGCCAGCTCGAACTCGAACTGGATCTGCTCGGGGGTCTGCACCGAGACCTTCTCCGAAATCCTTTTCACCGGGGCGAGGCTGCCGACCTGATTCATCCGCACAGTTTACTAGTGTTTGCCGATATTCCAATGCTGTTCTATTCTTCACAAAACAACATGAGGAGTCGATCATGAGATTTATGCTGTGTGTACTCGCGTCCCTCTGGCTCGCTGCGGCGATCGCAGGGTGCTCTACCGACAACTCGGACACCGCAGACGCGGGCAACGACGGGGGCGACGACGCCTCCACCGACACGGACGCCGACACGGACACCGATGCGGACACCGACTCGGACACGGACCTCGTCTGCACGGGCGAGACCTACGACGGCAACTTCGAAATCGCCACGGCGGAAGACCTGGCGGAAATAGCCGGATTCGAGGAGATCACGGGAACCCTGGAGATCTCCTGTACCGATTGCACGGATCTCTCTTTGCTCGGCTGCCTGACGACCGTCGGCGCCAGCCTTTACATCAACGACAACGATGTGCTTACCAACCTGGATGGACTCGACGCGATCACCTCGCCCATCGGCAATTACCTGACCGTGAGAAACAACGGCTTCCTGACCGACATGAGCGGGTTGAACGGCATCACCGAGATCGCCAACCAGCTCTGGATCCAGGTCAATGGATCCATGAACAACTGCCAGGCCACCGATTTCTACGACGCGCTCACCTCATGTGGCGGCGTCTGTATCGAGGGCAACCTGCCCGACACATGCCCCGACGACCTTACTGATTGCAATTAGGGGCGACGCCTGCGTGATCGGTTAAGGGCCGGTTCAGAGGGCGTGAATCCGGATATTCGAAAATTTGGCGAAGTCTTTTCCATTGAGGGTTGCAAGATCATCGATGCCATGCGCACGCATGGTCGCCACGATGTTCGCGTCGTGAATCACTTTACCTCGGAGCTGGTTGTCTTGAACCAGCTCAATCAGCGTGGAAGCATCAGTGGGTTCTCCAAGAAACGTAATCCGGGCAAGGAATTGCCGGACATTGAGGCAGGCATCTTCGGGACTCATTCCGAATCCATTTCTATCAAGCGGCCTGGTTGCCACAACGAGGTACTCCCGCAACACCTGACCACTTGTCACAAGATGGACGCCTCCAGCCTGGAGGAATGCTCTGGCGTTTTGATGATCCCCCCGAGATGTGTCAGTCGCGGCCAGCAGAATATTGGTGTCGACAAAAACTTCGCTACCTTCCATCTGCGTCATAAATTTCCTCACGTCTGAATGTCGATCCGATACCAGTATTTACGGTCACCAGTCTCATTTCAGCCTCCTGGGTACGAGGCACTTTTTTCGCGGCGTTCTCCAAAATATAGTGAAGTTCCCCTTGAAGAGAGCGGTGGTTAATAGCAGCCAATCGCTTGAGTGCATCCAAAATCGCCGAGTCCACATTTCTGATGTGTATCGATTTCATACTAGTATTATAATGATACCAACAGGCTTAGTCAAGGCGGACGAGACAGGTCCGCCTTCGCTATGATCCCCCCTACCCCTCGAAGGCTCCTCCGCAGTTGGGGCAGCGGGAGTTGGCTCCAAGGTTGAACTTGGTGGAGCAGTAGGTGCAGCCGACCAGATTCACCGGAACTACAGCCACACCACCACCGGAGGCCGCCTGCCCGGGCGCGGGGGGTGTCACAGTCCCGACTGTCTTTGCCACATTGACCATCATGGCAATAGCCTCGGACACCATCGCTACCGGATCGGCCATCTCGTAGGAGTTGTCGTCGAAACCTACACTGATCGACTCGCTGAACAGATAGAACCGGGTCAGCCGCAGCTGCTCCATCGTCTTTACGATCCGGTCCCCGACCTCGGGCGGCATAGACGCCAGCGCGGCGAGGCTGTTGTTGACGCTGTCCTTGTCACCCTCGACGAACACACCCTTGCCGACGAAGGCCCTGATCTCGTCATCGTCGCCCCAGTCGTCGTCATCGTCCGAATGCACCGGGATCTTCTCGAGATCCCACTCGAGCTCCAGATCAAGGATCGGGCTTGCGCACTTCATCTCCAGGTTCACCCAGCCCATGTCCAGCTCGTATTTGATCCGCACCGGAACGTCCTCGAAGCGCGCGCGCAGCTCCAGGTCGTCCTCGTCCATCATCTCCTTGACCGAGGGGTTCTGCAGTTTGGTTCCGATGTCGGCCAGGAACTCCTTGCCGACGGCCTTCTTCTTGTCGTCATCCCAGTCACGGAATCCCATGAACCGCTTGGGCCACTGCGACACAGCGCCCTTCTCGGCCGCCGGTTCTCCAGCCTGATCGACGCCCGCTTCCTTTTTCTTGCCCCCGAAGAGTCCAAATAGTCCCATGACAATCCCCTTTCATGTCGCTCTGTACTGTTGCTCGACAATACTTGCCTTGACACTCGAGAACAAGGGGGGATTTTACCGGCAGGCTGCGCGATTTTGCGGGTTAGTACTTGAGGAATCCCCGGCCGGTCTTGCGGCCGAGCCAGCCCGCTTCGACGTACTTGATCAACATGGGGGAGGGGCGGTACTTGGGATCGCCGAGCCCGTCGTGGAGCACCTCGGCGATGGCCAGAACCGTGTCGAGGCCGATGAGATCGGCCAGGGCGAAGGGGCCCATGGGGTTGTTGAGGCCGAGCTTGATGGACGTGTCGATATCCTCGATCGTGCCAAGCCCTTCCGTGTGCGCGAAGCAGGCCTCGTTGAGGTAGGGGATAAGCAACCGGTTGACGATGAATCCGGGGAAGTCCTTTGACACGGTGGTCGTCTTGCCCCAGCTCTGAGCCAGCTTGATCACATCCTGGAACACCGCGTCGTCGGTCTGCAGTCCGGGGATCATCTCCACCAGTTTCATCACGGGCACCGGGTTCATGAAGTGCATGCCCACCACCTTGGCGGGACGTGAGGTGGCGGCGGCCATCAACGTGATGGAGATGGAGGACGTGTTGCTCGCGAGGATCGCCTCGGGCTTGATCGCCTCGTCCAGCCCCTTGAACAACTTGAGCTTGAGGTCGATGTTCTCGGTGGCCGCCTCGATTGCGATGTCCACGTCCTTGAAGTCCGATATTCCTTTCACCGGATGGAGATTGGCCATGATCTTGTCCACATCGGCCTGCTCCATCCTGCCCTTGGTGACAGCCTTGCCCAGCCTCTTCTCGATTCCACCCAACGCCTTATTGACAATGTCGATATTGAGGTCCGCCATGAGCACCTCGCACCCGGCGGCGGCAGCCACCTGGCAGATCCCCGCGCCCATCTGACCGGTTCCCAGTACGCCTATTTTCTTGAATTCCATTTGTTTCTCCATTCAGGGCAGACTTTCTCCATTCAGGGCGGACACATAGGTCCGCCCCTACAGATGAATTGTTCTATGTTCGTTCTATGATCATGGCGTTGCCTTCGCCGCCGCCGATACACAGGGTGGCCAGTCCGTACCTGGCCTTGTTGATGTTCAGCACGTTCACCAGCGTGGTCAGGATGCGGGCTCCCGAAGCGCCGACGGGGTGACCTATCGAAATGGCGCCACCGAGGAGGTTCACGATATCCGTGCTGAGATTGAACTCGCGTATACACAGCAGAGCGACCGCCGCGAATGCCTCGTTGATTTCCCAGAGATCGATATCCTCCGCCTTCATGTCGGCGGCCTTGAGGGCGTTCTTGACGGCAACGGGCGGAGCCAGGGGGAAACGTATAGGCTCCACGGCGCCGAACCCCCAGGAGACGATACGGGCCAGAGGCGTAAGACCGTTGGCCTTGATGCCCGCTTCGGTGGCCAGAACGACGGCGCCGGCGCCATCGTTGATGGACGAGGCGTTGCCCGCGGTCACGGTTCCACCGTCACGATTGAAGGCGGGCCTGAGCTTGCGCAGCTTGGCTTCGTTGAAGATGTTGGGACCTTCGTCCTTGTCGAAAACGATAGGATCGCCCTTGCGCTGGGGGATCTCCACGGGAATCAACTCCCACTTGTTGAGCCCCTCGGCGGTGGCCTTCTGGGCGCGCTGGTAGGACATCACCGCGTAGTCGTCCTGATCCTCGCGGGAGACATTCTCCTCCTTGGCGGTCAGGTCGCAGCACATTCCCATGTGGATATCGTTGTACACATCCCACAGACCGTCGTTGACCATCATGTCCAGCATCCCCTTCTTGGGGACATTCATGCGGTAGCCGGCGCGCGCCTGGGGCAACGCATAAGCCGTGGCGGTCATATTCTCCATGCCGCCGGCCACCATGACGTCGGCCTCGTCGAGCATCATGCCGCGAGTCGCCATGATCCCCGACTGGAGACCCGAGCCGCACACCTTGCCGATGGTGGTGCAGGGAACCGAAACGGGACCCTCGGCGCCCAACCACGCCTGTCGGGCCGGATTTTGCCCGAGCGCGCCGGTCAGGATGCAGCCCATGTAACACTCCTCCACCGCGTCGAGCTTGACGCCAGCGCGCTTGACGGCCTCGCCGATGGTGAGCGAACCGAGCTTGGTCACTGGAACCGTGGTCAGGCTACCCTGAAATTCTCCCACCGGTGTGCGTACGGCCGAACAGATGAAAACGTCTTTCTTGGACATGGGCCCTCCTTGCCTGGTTCATGGTCGTCATGCCGACCAGCCTGTTTTGTCATTGGAAGTAACGAGATAATATGATCTACCTCATTTGAACACGACCCGCGTGATCTCTCTCTACATAAGACATCAGGAGATTCTTCATTTCCCTGAATCGCTCCGGCTCATCGTCGACGATATTTCTGATCTCCCCGGGATCCGCCTGAAGGTCGAACATCTTGTAATGCGTATGAATTTCATCATAAATCAGCTTGAACCTCCCGCGCACGATGGTCTTGAGACTGTCATTGCGCTCCCCGCTCAGGGAATACCTCCAGGTCATGGAGACTACCTCCCGGCCCGGATCCCAGGGCCCGTCGAAGATCAGCGGCAGCAGGCTGTCACCGCTGAAGACGTGCTCGGTACGAATCCCTACCAGGTCGAGCAGGGTCGGCACAATGTCCGCCAGCCCCACGTTTCCGGATATCCACCGGTGCTTCATTCCGGGAACATGCATCACGAGGGGCACCCGGATCTCCTCGTCGTAGCCGCTCAACCCGTGGAATCGCGTCCCGTGTTCACCGAAGGCCTCCCCGTGATCCGCCGAAACGACCACAATCGTATTGTCCGCCATGCCCTTCTCCACGAGGGCGTCCAGGAACTCTCCCACGTAGCGATCGGTATAAGCTATCTCTCCGTCGTAATAATCGATGTCATTTTTTCCCCAGATATTCGTCTCCGTGTCGTAGTACGGCGCGTGGGGATCGAAATGGTGAATCCACATGAAGAACGGTCGATCCGGGGGCATGCGATCCAGCTCTTCCACCGCCACCTTGTTGACCCGGCCGGCGGTGATCCTCTGGCGTTTGAGCCGGGGATCGGCCGTGATCTTTGGCGAATTATTGCTGTAGTAGAAATCAAACCCTTTTATGTAACCGAATTTCTCCTGAAAATAGTCGGTGACATCGTCATTGAGCACGGCGACAGTTCGGTATCCCACGCGCTTGAGGATCTGGGCTATTGACTCGTTCCTGTCGAACGCCGGCACCGTGAACATCTTGAGCACGTGAGCATCTGCAGGCACCTCGCCGGGAAACCACAACCTCAGGTAGCTGTCCTCGTACACGTTTGTGAACTCTATCCGGGACGGATCGAGACCCTTGATGAGCCCCGGCAGCGAGATGGATGTCCATCCCCCCTGGCAATAAGCGCGATCGAACACGATGGATCTGCGCGCCAGCTCGTCGATTCGTGGGGTTGTGTCGCGATCGTAGCCGTAGACGCCAGTGTGGTCGGCGCGCAGGGCATCCACGGTAATCATGACGATGTTGAACGCCTTCCCGGGATTGGAAGGATGATCCCACCACCAGTCGGAGGATTTGCGCCGCATTTTGGCACGGTTCTCGCGATGCGCCCTCAACATATCGGCGGTCAGGCCTCCGCCGAAACAATTGTCGTCCACCTTGTTGTCCAGCACCTCCCGCCGGCCGGGGTTCACGTCAGGATCGAAATCGTCGCAGTCGCCGCCGCCGAGGGCTCTGGAGTATCCGTCCCGATCGAAATCCAGAAGTGATCTTTCCATTCGGATCACCTCGCCCACGACCGAGCCGCGTGAGAGACACACGGAGGAAATCTGCGCCGATGACTCGAACCTGACCATCGTAAACGTTATTCCACACACAATGAGGACCGCGGCTGCAATCGCGAACGGCACGCTCGAGATCAACCGATGGGCCCGAGACAGAATTGAAAACCGGCCGGCCATCATGGCCACGTGAATGACCACTATCTGCGCGGTAACGTAGAGAACGATTTTGAGATAGAAGTGAAACTCGGGGTAGAGCCCACGCAGATAGCTCAGATCGAAAACGTACACCCCGACGGACACGAGAACGGCGACGATCAGGCCCGCCGTGAGCCTCCCGATTCCCGGCCGTCCGGCTGAATTGACAAATCCATCCTGCTTGCGGCGAATGACCCAGAAAAGTCCCGTTGCAAGCCCCAGGCAGGAGACGATGAGCATGAGGAAATAGCGCAGGGCGAGGGCGAAGTAGTACTCGGAGTGCATGCGCTCGATGACAAGGTGCGCGGAGATCAGGTCGAAAACATAGCAGAGTGAAAAGAATGCGGCGACGAAGAGGGCGAGCGGTCGATCGGCGATCTTGAGAATCGTCGACTCCCAGTATCTGTGAGTGGCGACCATGGCCGCGATCACGAGCACAGGAATTCCCAGGGCGGTGATCTCCACCATGGACTCCCCGACGAGGGAGGCGGCCAGCAGCGCTACCGGACTCACAAGAACGATAATGCATACTCCCAGGAGCAGCTTTTTTATACCGGTCCTGGTGATCCGCTCCTCCAGCCGGGCGAGCCCCGCCACAAGAAGATTTTCGATGAGACCCAGAGACACACCCATCAGCCCGAAGATTCCTGCAAGGTACAACAGGATCTCCAGGTGCTGCGCGAAAGACATGTGTGCCAACGCGCCTGAACCGAGCAGGTAGATACCCTCCATCAGGGCGATGAGAACCATGGCCCACAGGCTCGCGGTAAAACCCCGCAAAAAAACACTGCTCGAATCGTGTTTTTCGATCTTCACGGTGTTTCGTTCCCACCTTCTCCAATTGCGTTGAATCGGGAGCGCAGATTTTCACTCCAGGATCCTTCCGTGTCCAGCAAATCCACCATTCGCAACAGCTCGTTCCGTTGCTCTCTATATGCCGGTCCCCTGAAATGAAAGTAGATTGCCCCGGCCGTGTTCGCCCTGATGCTCTGAGGGGAAGCCTTTATCATCCGCATTATCTGGGACTCCAGGTGCGCAAGAGCCGCCGGATCTCTTGCGTTCGCGGTAACGGCCGACACCACGGACACGTCCACGGCCACAGGATCGATATAAGACAGCTCGAACACGGCAAGCTCCGGGTGGTCCTTTCTGGTAACGAAGATCAGGGCCGGTTCGCTCCAGTACACGAGCATCCAGCCATCGTCACGGGTCAGAAAACCATGGCTCCAATATCCGGGAATGTTGGACGCCATCACCCACTCGACGCCGTCCGTCGCCTGCATCTCACGAAAAACATCGGCGTTATTCTGAGAGCGAAGTACGTTCTCCAGATACTCGGGGGAGTAGATGATGTCGTTTCGGCCATCGATTGTGACAAGCACCTGTGGCCACATCTTCCAGATAAGGTAGCCGCCGAGATGAAACACGTTGGCCACCTTGCCGCCAAGTCGATGCTCCCTTGCAAACTCCACCGCGCCCTCCGGGTAGCGGTCATGCATCTCGCCGACGCCCACACCATGTTGATTTTGCAGCATTATCAAACCGCACATTCCGATCATCGCTACCAACAGCATGCCCGCCCGCGCCCTCCTGAACATGACGGATCCTGAAAAAACCGTTGCCTTCCCGGAACTCAAGGCCATGACGAGCACCAGGGCCGACTGGATGGACAGGTATGGGATCCACCGGATGCTGTCCGCCAGGGTGAAGCACGCAAACAGGAGCATCAGAACCCCGTGGGCAACGCCGGTTGTCGAATCGCCTCCACCCCTCAGGCGCCGCGCGATCCAGGCGGCGGCCCCCGCGACGAAGAGCGCTACGGTGACCGGAAATTCGATCAAAAGAGTGATCGGTCCCACCCTCGCCCAGTCGCTGATCATCTCCCGCATGATCTCGCTTTTCGCCATGGACAGACCGGTCGTGTAGAGGTGAACCCCGCATGGATTGCACAGCACAAGTAGCGCCGCGGCCATCAATCCCAGAGTAAAGATCGCCGCAGTACGCCGGGAAACGCGACCGCGCAGAGCGGCGACCCACATGAGGGTCGCATGAACGGCGAACACCCCCAGACCCACCAGGACCGCCCGGTGCAGAAGGGCCCAGATCCATATCGTGAAAACTGCGGAAAGGATCGGACGTACCATCTGACCGGCGCTCCGCGAGGAGATCATCTTGCGCGCAGCGCGCTCCAGAAAGACAACCAGCACAGGATACAGCATCATTGAAAACAGCAGCGGCCGCTCCACGATCCTGTATTGCACGGCGGCCACCGCCAGGCCTCCGGCGATGAGCACGATGAGCGGATCCCTGCGATCGGCGGGCGTTATCAGGAGAGCTCCCAGCATGATAGACAGAACCGGCAGGCCCTTGAGAATCGCAAACCATGCAAAACCCATGGCGCGAAAGCCCTCGTAGAATATGATGCCCGCGAGGAGATCCTTGTAGAGCCAGGGCTCGCCGTTGACGCTGTGAGAAAAGATGTCCACCGGGAGGGTGGTCCACTGCTCCACGGCGACCTTCCCTATCGCCATGTGCCACCATATATCCCAGCCCCCGGTGGGAGTGAAACCCAGATAGGCAGCCGAACAAAGGGCGAACACACCAACCACCCTCCAGCCGGCGAGATCCAGACCGGGCGTCGTCGACGGCTCGCGGTCGCTGTCAGCCATTGGGTTTCTCATGGGTCGACGATTTCATTTCATCGCTCGAGTGTCTGTGTGCACATCCAGAGCCCGCGCTCCGCGCAGTACTCCTTGAGGGATCTGATCATATTTTTCGCGGAGGCGACATCGGAGGAGTAAAGGTCACGCTTCTCGAAGGGATCTGCGATCACATCGTACAGTTTGATCGAACCCAGATCGGTGCGGGCGACAAGCTTGCGCGTCCCCTTCAAGAACGCAAAGGAACCCCTGTTACGCTTGTAATCGGGAATGGACTCCATGTACACCGGCCGCGGCGCCGGATCTTCGCCTCTGCGCATCGCAGGTAAAAGACTTAGACCGCAAAGAGCGTCTATGGGCGGCAGGCCCGCCACATCAATGGCAGTGGGGAAGATATCGTGAACGGAAACTGGGCCCGGAACCCGGCGGCCGACTATGCCGGGACCCCAGATGATGAGAGGAACGTGAATCTCCTCCTGGTGGGCGGAGTGTCCGTGCAGCCTGGTGCCGTGCTCATCGAATCCCTGGCCGTGGTCGGCGGCGAGCATTACAATGGTCCGATCGCGGCGGCTCGGTCCGAGGGCAAATTGCAGCAGTCTGTCGATCTCCCCGTCCACTGCTCGAATGGATGCATCGTATCGGTCCATCTTCGACTTTCCGAAAACACGAGCATTGGGGCCTTTGTGGTACGGCTGGTGGGTATCCATGATGTGGGCCCATACAAACCTGGGGCGCCCTGGCCGGTACGTGCTCATATGGGCGATTATTCTGTCCACCTGATAGGATGACGAGAACTTCAGCTTCTGGCGCACGTAAACAGGCGTTCTGTCGATCTCCGTGAATCCATTGAGGCCGTGATCGCGCTTCTGAAAGATAGTCCTCGCAGAGACGATGGCCACGGTTTCGTAGCCGGCGGCCGCGAGATACGAAGCAAGGGTCACCTGATCCTCGGCGAGGCTGAGCCCCCACTTTCCGTCCACGGGCGGCGGCGCCTCGACCTGAGAAGGATACAGGCCCGTGAACAGGGCGCGGAAGGTCTGTCGAGTCGAGTTCGATGGCGTACTGGCCTGTTCGAACACCACGCCCTTCTTCGCCCACTCGGCGAGCTTCGGAGTCGTGTCCCGCGCGTATCCCGAGAGGCTCGTATGGTCCCACCTCAACGCGTCCACAGTGAAAAGGATGATGTCCCAGGCGTTCTTCTTCACCCTGCCGAGGCTCTTCGGGCTGGGCATCTTCTTCCCAATAAAGCAAGTCGGCGCATCCTGGAGCGGTCGCTTGAAAGAGGGGGTTTCCCCGGCGAACAAACCGTAAATAGTCCTGGCTCCGTCGGTCCTCGTCCGAACCCGCGTCGACAATGCATCCGGGGTCTCCACAACGAGATGAGCCACTCCCAACACTACCAGCAGACCCGCCGAAGCTATCGCAAAGATCGAAATTTTCTTCCCGGCTTCGATAAAAATGATTCCGATGAGCGACAGGCCAAGAGTCAGCGCGACAGGCCAGCAGCCCGATATCCCCAGGGCTTCGAAAACGTCGCCTTCCAGAAGGCGGAAACCGAACATCCACACGACAACCGAGATCAGGATTACGGAAAGGGTCACCCGCGCCGAAGCCAGGGAGACTCTCTCGCCGTGCTCTCCTCTCCTGCGCCGACCCAGAATCGCATGACCGAGCCCGATCAGGACAAAGGTCACAACGGGAGCGGCAAAGGCAAGGGCTATCGCTTTTACACCGCGACCCGCGAAGACGGCGTCGAACAGTATATGAGCCCCCCAGACCGACAGGTTCGAAGCCAGAAACACGGCAGCTGCAACTATCAAGGTAGAAAGGCGCGGCGCACGGGGGACGAACCTGACACCCAGGGGACAGGCAGCCGCCGCGACTACCGCCGCGATGACGAGCGTGACGGCGAACCAGACGCACGCGGCTGCGGCTCCGGTCGCCATCCAGGCACGGATGAAGGATACGCCCTCGCCGTGTGCGCGAAACGCCTCCACCAGAGACCACGCGATGCTACCCGACGCCCCGCCCAGGATCATTCCCCCAAAGAACGACAAAAGTGATCGCGGCCGGAACGCCATGGTTGCCTTCTCCTTGCACCGGTTGGAAGTTGACCAGAGTCTGAGCATAATCATATGTTCTTCACAAGCAAACACCCAGATGAGAGGTCGACATCCCCGGCTTTCAATACACCAGACGGATAACCGACGATCTGTGGGGGCTGGCGCTCTCCCTGTTTCTGTCCCTCATTGTCATCTCCTGCATTGAGACGTCAGTCGCCACCGTCGGGCAGACCTTCTCATGGACAGAGAAATTCTGGATATTCTCCCTGGCCATGCACGGTTCCTTGCTCTACCTCTTGCCGGCCATCGGCTTCGCGTTCGCCGGGGCCGCTCTCCTGCCGATCCCCGTGAAGGGCATCTGGAAATATGTCAGAAATGTGGGGACCGTCGGGATCTGCATGGCTGTCTCTTATATTATCTACAGGGTCCTGACGATCTATCATCCGTTCAGGGGCCATCCGCCCTTTATCGCCGGCGCGGTGTTCGGAGCCGCCGCCCTTGCCGGAACTGTCTTTCTATGGAACGCGACGCGATCGCGAAGGATACATCCGATCTGGATGCTCATCCTGTCAACTCTTCTTCTGGCTGTCGGTGGGGCCCTGCACTATGCCAACTATCATTTCTATCTGGGATACTACCCGACCCTGCATCTGGCCGCCGCACAGACCGAGATGCTGATTCTGTTGGGGGGTATTGCAGGACTCAAGATCTCCTTTTGCCACACTCGATTTGTGCGCCTGATATGTATTCTTCTTGCAGCCGTCGTGTTTGCAACGGGTGCCACGGGATGGCAGGCCGAGGCCACCTCAGCCGTTCTGCCCGATTTTGTCGACTCGACGGTGCTGGGACAATCCAGGGTTGTCTTCAACTCCTTTTCAGAAACCAAAAGCGATAAAACGATCTTTGACACGGCCGGCCCCGAGCGTTTTCACAGGCATTCCGGTCTTCCCGACCTGCCAGAAGGGTTTATGCCGGAAGACTACAACATCCTGTTGATTGTGAGCGAAGCGACACGGTTTGATCAGACTTCGTTGTTTGATGACAAACTCAAAACCACTCCCAATCTCCTTTCGCGATCGAAGAATGCGCTCGTCTTCACTCGGGCATACGCCCCGTCGAGCGGCACGCTGCATTCCCTGTCCGCCATCCTGGTCATGTCCTACCCGTCAATGATCGCCATGGA
>JAUXHN010000256.1 GCA_030621515.1 Deltaproteobacteria bacterium
CTCCTGGGCGGAGAGTGCGGCGATGAGGGCGGACTGGGCATCCATCTCCGCGAGGGCCGTCTTCTTGAAATCGCGAGCCGACTCGCTCTCCGGTTTGAGGCTGGTGGCCTGTGCGAACATTCTCGCGGCCTCGGCCCACTCCTCCGCCTGCATCTTGTCCTTGCCGGCCTCGACGAGCTCCTCGTACCCCATGCCGTCGGTGATAGTATTCTCGTCCTTGTCGGCATCGTTGTCGGTGTCGTCATCGGGGCCACCGAGAAAAACGACGATGAGAATGACCGCAACCGCAAGGATCGCCAGGGCGCCGAGGGCAAGGAAGAGCTTGTTCGATTTTCCGGCCGAGCCCGGTGCGATGGAGTCGCCGGTACCGGGGCTGAACTCGTAGGGCTCGCCCGGCGGGACGAACCTGAGGCGCACAGTGCCGAGTTCGATGATGTCCGCGGATTTGAGCAGGTAGTCGTCTCGCCTGGAACCGTTGACGAAGATTCCGTTGATGCTGTCGAGGTCGGAGATGGTCCACTGGTGCTCATCTCCATCTATTCGGGCGTGTGCCCTCGATATGGAAGGATCATTGATGTTGATGTTGGATTCATCTGAACGTCCGATGACGTACAGATCGAGTGTCAGGTCGTATTCCAGGCCGAGGTGTGGACCTTCGACCATGACCAGGCGAGCGTGGGTTGTTACCTTGCCGATTCCCGCGCTGTCTCCCGCAGCCATCTGGCGGCCCATGGGCACACCGTCGGAAACATCGGTGCGAATGGAGAGATTGTAGTCGCCTATGTAAAGCTGATCGCCGGAGGAAATGACCATGGAGGTATCGGAGATCGAGTCTCCGTTTACCTTGGTTCCGTTATTGCTTCCCAGGTCGTAGACCACGAACCGGTCATCGCCTTCGCGCACAAGCCGGGCGTGGTTTCTGGACACGTTGCGATCCGTCAAACGGATCGTGTTGCCTTCCTTGCGGCCGATGGTGACCTCGTCCCGTATCAACGGCACGATTGTCGTCTTGCCTTCATCATCACAAATGACAAGCTTAAACATAAAACCAGTAGTTCCCCTGCTCGAGACTAGCGTCTAGAAGTTAGACAACCTACAACCGTGTGCGAGCTGGTGTCAATGTACGTTATCATCTACAGCCCACAAGTCACAGCCCACAAATTACAGCCCACAAGTCATTTGTCCACGGACGATTTGCTGTCGCATATTCTGTCGCAACTCCCACAGGGCGGTCCAGCCCAAACCGTCCCAGGAGAGTGCCGGGAATCCGCAGGGATTTGGGTTGGTTGAGAGCTGTACAGCAGCGGTGCGCGGGGTCCCGTGCTCATCGAGTTCGGCCACGAATACCTGATTTTCGCAAGCGGGATCGTAGCAATTCTCTGCACCATTATCCCGGTTGCTCAGCCAGAGAAGCGCGAAGGAAGATCCGTTCCAGGCCGGCCGGGACCCCATGATGTCATCCACGGTCCAGGTGGCGCGGTTCATATCTCCTGTCGGAGAGCCGGCTGCGTCCAGCATTCTCGTGTAAACCTCAAAATCATCGACGGTTCTACGGCTCCACGAAACCAGGAAGTCGTCCGATCCCGCAACGATCGCCGGCCCGATGACCGACAGCCCTTCATCGATGGCGAAGGCATCACCCGAGGTCGTGGCGTCCAGGTTCAGTTTTCTGGCTATAATCTCCTGTTGGCCCGTTGCGAGCCAGACGACCACGGCGGTCGTTCCGACGGCTGCGATGGAGATGCCGGGGAGGGCCACGTCCTCGGTCTGCGAGACCTGGATCGGTGTCGGCACCGACCCACCGGGATCCCCGGTCGCGGGGAGGGCCACGGCCATCATCGTGCCGTCATCGATGGTGTCCGGCTGCAACCAGGCCACCAGCCAGCCGTCATCCGTGCCGACGATTGCCGGGCGAGTTTTGAGGCCGGCAGCCTCTGTGATCCGGAAAGGCGTTGTATCGTCGGGAATGCCGGCGGGATCGAATCGCATAAAGGCGATGTCCAGATTGCAGTCGTTCTGGAGGGCCGCCGTACAGCTTGTGTCCCATCGGCTGTCCAGCCAGACGACGCCGAAAGTGTTGGCGCGCGACGCCATGTCAGGTTTGCGTGCGATGATCGTCGTCGACATGGGTTCCTGCACGGACACGCCGCCGTCCGGGACAAAGGTGGCCATCTGGATCAGCCAGTTGGCGGGAACGGCCACCCCCGAGTCGTCGTACGCCCATGTCATTAGCGTTTCAATGTCGTGAGCGATTGACGGGGTCCTGCCGTCCCCGGTTCCGCTCGTCAGGATGTTGACCGACGTTGCAGAGCAATCCGATGGGAGATCGGGTGGTGTTTCGTCCTCACCGGTGTCCGAGTCGGAGTCGGTGTCAGTATCCGTGTCTGTGTCGGTTCCGGAATCGATTCCACTGTCTATCCAGGGATCGGGCCCCTTGTCCTTCGCGCATCCCGAAGCGATCAACAAAACGACGAGCAGCAGGACTTTTCTAATCATCCGCATGGTCCCTCCAAACGGTTTCTATTGAATTTATCTCATTACAACTGTACGAGATCCTGTTCATGACTGGAAAGAAAAAATCAAACTGGTTTTATTGCATCGTGCCGACAGCGGTTGTGGCGATGGTCGTGCTCTCTTGCTCGGGAGCGTCGGACAAGTGGATGGGGACGGTGGACGCCACGTTCAAGTACCGGCCCGACGATCGCACGACCACCGTCTTCGATGTTCCCCGGGGGACAAAGAGCTTCACAGCGGGGCTGGTTGCCGGCGACAGGGTTCTCGCGGTGGACGGGGAGGATCTTACCAACGGGTCTCTCGGTGAGGTGTTGGCGGCCATGAACGGTCCGGTCGGATCGGTGGCGATGGTGACAGTCCAGCGGGGCGCGGAGGTTCTGGATTTAGAGGTGGAGAGAATGCGCGAGAAGAAAAAAGACAAGAAGTCCGACTGAAGTTCCCTGAATGCGGCGAAACAAGACAGGAATTATCGGTTTTGTTCTGGTGGGCGCGGTCATCACGCTGGCCGTTGGTCTCATTATTGTCAAGGACCGCCGCGGCGGACTCGATCTGGCGCCCGAGATTCGATTTGTCGAGGACAGATCCTCGACGGGCGAGATTCCTTATGAGGGCACCGACCTGAAGACAACCTATAGAACTATAAACTTGGTTCAAAAACACTACCTGGACCCGTCCCGCGTGAAGCCCAGGGAGATGCTGGTGGCGGCGATGGAAGGCATGCAGCGCAAGATCGCCCAGGTGCTCGTTCGCGAAGAAGACGACGAGTTGGTGTTGATGCTCGGCGCCTCAGCGAAGCGCTTCGACTTGAGCGACGTCAGGTCCCCCTGGGTGATGCTCCAGCAAATCAAGGAGATGTTCGCCTTCGTGAAAGAGGGTGTTTCGGATAACGACATCGATTTTCAGGAAGTGGAGTACGCGGTGATAAGCTCCATGTTGGAGACTCTCGATCCTCACTCGGCCCTCCTGCCTCCGGACATGTACCGCGACATGAAAGACAAGACGCAAGGAGAGTTCGGGGGGCTGGGAGTCGTCATCTCTTTACGGGACGGGGCGCTCACGGTGATCTCACCCATCGACGGGACTCCGGCATCCAAGGCGGGCCTCAAATCCGGCGACAAGATCGTGAAGATCGGAGAGACCTCCACGGTGAGCATGTCCCTGAACGATGCGGTCAATCTCATGCGCGGCAAGCCGGGAACGTCGGTGGTTCTCTGGATCCTGCGCAAGGAGTGGGAGGAGCCCCGTTCCGTCGAGATAGTTCGCGCGATCATCCAGGTGCGGAGCGTCGAGTCCGAGATGTTGTCCGGTCGGGTCGGCTACGTCAGGATAAAGGACTTTCAGGGTAACACTGCGGCGGATCTCTCGGAGCACATGGGAGGGCTAGCCAAAAAGGGCGCCAGAGGGCTGGTGCTCGATATGCGCAACAACCCTGGCGGGTTGCTCAAGGCGGCCGTCGCGGTTTCTGATATATTCCTCAAGGCGGGTGTGATCGTGACCACCGCCGGCCAGTCGCCGACCGACCGGGACATCCAGCGCGCGAAGGACACGGGAGACGAAGCGACCTATCCGGTGGTCGTGCTGGTCAACTCCGGCAGCGCCAGCGCCTCGGAGATCGTCGCGGGCGCGCTGAAGAATCAGGGAAGAGCGCTGATTGCGGGGGAGCGCACGTTCGGAAAGGGATCGGTTCAGGTTCTGTACGACTACAATGACGGTTCGGCTCTCAAGTTGACCACGGCCCAGTATCTCACTCCGGGGGACATCTCGATCCAGTCGGTCGGCGTCGTTCCCCATGTGGAGATCCTGCCAATGAGGGCTGATACGGAGATGCTGGACCTTTCGGTAGAGGCGGGCTATCGCGAGAGCGATCTCGATCATCACCTGGAGGAGGAAATTACCGCGTCCATGCGCGTCGGGCGTCCATCCGCGACCGTGCGATATCTCTGGGAGCCCCCGGCGACGAAGAAGAAGACGGGCGTGGACGACAAGCCGGACGGCGGCGGGATGCCGGATGGCGACGAGGATCCGCCGTTCGATCCCGATTTCGAGATCAACCTGGCGCGGGATCTGGTTGTCGAGATGATATCCCGGAAGAGTTCGGCAGTGGACGTGGGCGCGCTCGATCATGTGCTCACCGCTCGAAACAAGCGCGAGCAGGGCAGGCTCGTGGCCTCGCTCAGGAAGCTGGGCATCGACTGGAACGTGGGGGAAGAAGGTGGAAATGTGGATCTGGCGGCCTCGGTGAGGATCTCCGGCGAGGAAGATCTGGTGGCTGGCAGCTCCGCCAGGCTCGAGGTGACGTTGACCAATAACGGGCCGGGTACGCTCTACCGCCTGCTGGCCACCACCCGCTCCGATTTCAGAGCCCTCGCCGACAGGGAGCTGGCCTTTGGTCGGCTGGGGCCTTCGGAGAGTGTTTCCAGGATACTCGAGTTCAAGGTGCCCAAGGATATTGAATCGCAGACCGATGACGTATTGATCACCTTCGAGGACGCTTCCATGCACGCGCTGCCCTCCACGGCGTTGCGTTTCAGGTTAAAGGAGCTGCCCGCGCCCCGGCTCGCATATTCCATCCAGATGGTGGATTCGGAAACGGGAAACGGAGACGGATTTTTGCAGGTGGGTGAGAAGGTCAAGTTGCTCGTGAACATAGACAACGTTGGAGAGGGCAAGGCAATGTCCACGTACGCGACGCTCAAGAGCCTCTCCGGCAAGGAAGTGTTTCTCTTGAAGGGGCGGGGGAAACCCGGGGAGATCTCCATTGGTGAGCAGAAGCAGGTGGTGTTCGAGTTCGAGATCAAGCCCACGTTCAAGAGGGATGTGGCCAGGTTCGAGTTGGCGGTAATGGACCTGGATCTCAAGGTGTACTCCATGGA
>JAUXHN010000034.1 GCA_030621515.1 Deltaproteobacteria bacterium
ACAGTGAGACGACGGTTGTCTCGTACACGGGGTCAATCAACAACTTCAAGCTCTCGGTCGCCAGCGCCGCCAAGTACGACATGTCGATAACCTATGAAACTTATTACGATTTCGTGGAAATCGAGCTGCAATAGGGAGGGTAAACGCATGAAGACGATTGGATTGCTGCATATACACTTCGCCGTGGCTCTCGCGGCTGTGGCGCTCGTTGTGCCGATTGGCTGTGCGGAGGTATCTCCCGATGACATGATCGGCTCCGATCCGGAAACGGACGCGGGTTCTGATACCGTCACTGACACTGATACGGATTCCGACACCGATACCAACACTGAATCGGACACTGTTCCCGTGGACTGCGAGGACGAGGGTGATTGCGAAGGCGGGCCGTGCGTGGACGGCTATTGCTGCAACGAGGCATGCGACGGTGTTTGCGAAAAGTGCGACCTGCCGGGGTTCGAGGGTGTGTGCTCTTCGAATCCGGACGGAACCGATCCGGATGACGAGTGCGAGACCGAGGAGGCCTCCACCTGCGGAACCAGTGGGATGTGCGACGGAAACGGAGCCTGCGCCTACTACGATGTCGAGACCGCCTGCGACGACAACGAGCCGTGCACCTCCGATGACCACTGTGATGAAGCGGGCGCCTGCGTGGGAATTGCGCCGACGGATTGCGATCCCGGGCTCGGGAACAAATGCTGCGCGGGCATGTGCTCGACGGCGGCTGGTTGTTTCACGATCGATGACGGTTGCGATGACGCTTGCGACGCGAATCAACTCCTCATCACGCAGAACTGTGTCGGTTGCGGTCCCGCCCAGGGAGTGGGCACATGCACAGGAGGCCAGGTCCACGCCTGTGACGGCTCCGACCACACATTGTGCGAGGAGATCGCTTGCGGCGGCACGGATTACTACTGCACCAACGACGGCGGAACCTGGGAATGGAGAACAGCGGTCGCCTGCGATGACGGCGATGACTGTACCTTCAACGATGCCTGCTCGGGGGGCGCTTGCGTGGCCAATGCGTACAGCTGCCTGAACGACGAATGCACAAGTCGCGTGTGCGACGGCGTCGGAGGCTGCATCGAGACAAATCTGCCGCCAACCACTTCCTGCGGGACCGTGGCATGCGCGGCCGACAACTGCGCGGCCGGGAGCTGGTGGAACTACCCGACAAACTGCACAAGTTACTGCGACGGAGCGGGGACCTGCGCACCGTGCACGTGTACAGCTGCGGAGACGGTCTGCTCGGGCGGGAGCATCTGTTGCGTTGCAGCGTGCTCCAACAGCACAGGATGCTACACGGTGGCGGGGACTTG
Source organism: Deltaproteobacteria bacterium (assembly GCA_030621515.1). Classification (GTDB taxonomy): domain Bacteria; phylum Myxococcota_A; class Polyangia; order JAAYKL01; family JAAYKL01; genus JAUVAN01. Next base: position 1,317 of record JAUXHN010000034.1, read on the forward strand.
CGGGGGAGCGGACATTTGCAGCGATCCCAATGTCCTGACGCTGGGAAGCGTTTGCTCGGGATGCTCGCTCAACGGTGACGACGGCGTGTGCGGCGGAGGCGGCGTTTTCACTTGTAACGATTCGCAGCACGACTCGTGCGACATAATGAGTTGCGGCGGAACAACGTACTACTGCACCAATGCGACCGGAAGCTGGCAGTGGCGGACCATGCCCGACTGCGACGATGGAGATCCGTGCACGTACAACGAGGCGTGCAACGCGGGCGGCATTTGCACCGGGGGAACGCCGATCACCTGCACCGACGACCAGTGCCACGACCGGGAGTGTGACGGCGACTCCACCTGCTCCGTGACCGTTCTTACCGGGATTGCCTGTAACGACGGCGATCCGTGTACCGGCGGCACGACGTGCAATTCTTCCGGGGTCTGCACCGGTGGCTCTTCGACGGCTGTCTGCGGCGACTTCACTTGCGAGTGCGGTGAAACCACGTGCAGCTGCGAGACCGATTGCGGCACCTCCTGCGGCGATGGATGCTGCAACGGATCCGAGGACGCCACCTCGTGCGCGGTCGATTGCGGAGTTATATTCCGTGATGATTTCAACGGCTCCACCTTGTTCACGGAAGTCACGTATCCTTTTGGGGATCCTTATCTGCCTGTCCAGAATTACGTGGGGTTCAGCAACACGGGAACAGAACACGAGGTCGTTCTGGGCGCATACGACGAGGCGGAGCTTTCGGTTTGGCTGGGGTTGCCGTACGACGACTACACGATCACCGTCGCCTGGCGCACCGGGGAGGACTACTGGGAGAATATTGGCGACTGTGGAAAAACTCATTTCGACGAGAACTACGGCAGTTCTTGTTCAACCTCACAACGCCTGATCGTAATCGACGGCGTGGCCATCCACGAGACCGCAGGTGAACTCTTATTCCACAGTGAGACGACGGTTGTCTCGTACACGGGGTCAATCAACAACTTCAGACTCTCGGTTGCCAGCGCCGCCAGATATCAATTGTGGGATACATACGACACTTATTACGATTTTGTGGAGATCGAACTGCAATAGCAGAAGGTTTGATCCGTGATCCGCCAGGTGAAGCCAGGCGCTTCGATCGAGAAGACCTTGTGTCCCGGTGCGTGAACGGTTTAGATCTCTGTCATGTTCTTCAAGAATCGGACGCTCGCCGCGGTCACGACAGTTTCGGTGCTCGTCGTCCTGCTGCCGGCCGTTTTCCCAAGTCCGGTTCACGCGAACGAACCGGCGCCGGTGGTCATGCTCCTGCCGGACACTTCCGGCGACGCGATCTACCGCGCCGCTGACGCCATCGCGGCACAGCTGACGGATATCCCGGTACAGTTCATCGCTCAGCGGGTGGAGGGCTGGGAGAATGAATTTCATCGAAGGGTGGATCGGGCCCGGCATATCGCGGGTTCCCGTGGCGCCATCTCGGTGTTCTGGATTGATCTCAGCGCGCCTCAACAGGTGTTCCTGTTCATCGAAGATCCGAGCGGCGGCCGAATCCTCGTCAGGAATATCAGGTCCGACGAAGGAGGTGAGGAAGCGCGATTCGAAACCCTCGCGGTCATAGTACGGGGCGCCATCAAGTCAATCCTCGATGGCGGCCAGATTGGAGTGTCCGCCCCTCCCCCGAAACCCGCGCAGGAACAACCCGCTTACGAGCGCCTCAACACCTCGATCGCCTACGCGGCGAAGCTCTACTCGAGTGAAGCGCCGATCGCCCACGGAGCCCGAGTCGAGGTATCCCTTGGCATTTTCAGGCAGCTGCGCGTCTTTGTCGCTTATCGACTGCAGTTCCCCACGCATCTCGCGACCGACCTGGTTGCCGCCGACATCCGCCCTCACCCGGTGGAGTTGGGCCTGGCGGGACGGTGGCGCTCGTCCAAGTGGATCCTGGAGATCGGGCTCGCCGTGGTAGAGGACTTCGTCACCTTCGAGGTCATGGCTCTCGACAGTCGTGTGGAGACCTGCGAGCCAGAACGCAAGTACGTCACGTCGATCTCCCCGTCCACGCGCATAGGCCGTAGAGTGGGAGATGTGGCGACGGTCTTCTTTTCCATCAATCTTGATGTGGCGCTCGTCAAAAATCGGTATATCGTTGAAACAATTGGAGATCCCATAGTAATAACGACGCCGTGGAGATTGAGCCCGCTCTTTGCCCTCGGCATGACATTCACATTGCTGTAGGTTTCCGTCCAGATCATGAATCCAACGCACATAAAAGGTAGCGGCAAGGGAAAAAGGAAAAAAACGGAGAATAAGATTCCCTTGACCCCCGGCATACTCGAAGATCTGAAGCTCGCCAAAAGGGCAGCGAAGGATCCGGAGGCGGCGCGAATCCTGTTGGAGCGACTGGGACCGCGCGTCAAATACACGGTGATGCTCCTCGTGCGCGGGGACGAGGAGCTGGAGGATTTGATCCATGGTTGCTTGCTCGCCATTCTTGAAAACCTGGGAAACTACCGGGGAACGGGTTCATTAGAAGCATGGGCAGGCCAATTGACATACCGCGTACTCATGCGTCTCCTCAAGAAGAAGCGGCGAAACGAACGTACGGTAACGCTGACGCCGGACGAGACCGGAATCTCGCCGATCACGCCGGAACACCAGACGACGCGAGCGGCGATGGCCGACAATCTGGCCTTTCATTTTTCCCAAATACCCGAAAAGAGGCGCAGGGCCGTGGTCCTTCGGCTTGTTTACGGTCACTCGGTGGCCGAGATCTCACATCTGACCGACGCGCCGTTGAACACGGTCCGCGACAGGATTCGCGTGGGACTCAAGGAGCTGAGAAAGAGTATCGACGGCGATCGGATCGCAATGGATCTCTTCGGGAGGAATCGCCGTGGATAAGATGACTCCAGACACCCGAAACGGCATCGGCAATTGTGACCTGTTTCGAGAATTGCTGGAAACGGAAGTGGTCGACGAGGGCGAGATCGGCGCGAATGACCGGCGTTTCATGGATCATCATGTCGCCATGTGCCCGCAATGCGCCGCGTTCGAAGGAGCCCTGGATCAGATCAGGAATCCGACTCACGATCCACTTCCCAGGGAAATGATTGTCCACGTTTTGCAAGAGCATGCCGCAAACGGGAAAAGCATCCGGCCGGGCCCCGTTGTCGCTATCGCAGCGATCTGTGGCATCGCGGCGATGGTCGTGCTCGCGCTGGCCGGCATCATCCCTCTTCCCTTCGAGGGCACAATGTTCTTCGGCGACGACGACGCAATGATAGCCCGAGACGGCAGCCGCGCGACCGAAGGGCAGATCCTCACCACCAACGCAAAACCGACATTCTACACCTCCAGATCGGCGGTGGAGATCGGGCTGGACGTCAGGAGCAGCCTGAAGATCGAAAGTCTTCACCGCGAAGCTATCGAGTTCAATCTCTATCGGGGGCGTGTGGCTTTTCACCTGGTACCTGACGAGAAAGTCGAACTAACCGTCATCACACCTCTCGCCAAGATCCTCGTAACGGGAACCGTGTTCATGGTGGAGGTAACGGACTCGGACGTGTCGGTCGGCGTTCTTCGGGGCTCGGTGGAGGTACGGCCGAAGACCATTTCTTCGGACTCCCGACCAGTTACGCAAGGAGAGAAGATCACCATCTCGAACGGGGAAGTCCAGAGGCTGGACTTGCAGGCTTGCAACGAAATCAGAGCGCTTCTCCACATGAAGATCGAGACGGAACCATCCCTTTCAATCATTGTCGAGGAGCCCGAACCCGGGGACACGCCAGCGGATGGTCTTGACGCAAAGGAGACTGGCGAAGATCCTCCCCCCGCGATCCCTGAAACGACGGGAGCGGCGAAGAACGGCGGAACACCGACGACATCGGCAAGCGGGCTCCATCGACCGGTGGCGCCTTCCGGTTCGCCGGGCGAGTACATCCTGGAGGCGCGGGAATGCCGCAAGATAGGCAATTGGGCAGGCGCCGCCCGGGCCTACGGCAAGATCCTGACTGAGTATCCGACCAGCCCGGAAGCAATTACGGTACTCCTACCCCTCGCCGAAGTGGAGCTGGAGCATCTGGGCAACCCGACTCGTGCTCTTGTGCATTTCAGCGAATATAAACGCAGGCGACCTGCAGGACCGCTCGCGCAGGAGGCCCTTTTCGGAAAATGCACAGCATTGAGGGCACTGGGAAGAGAGGACGAGGAAATTCGCGCACTTGGCGAGTTCCTCAAGAAATACCCCGACAGCATTCGATATTCCAGGGTCAATCAGCGTCTAATAACCATAACAACACAAAAGGATTAAAAAAAAATACTAATATGAACGTCCTTTTGGTATTATTGATGCACTGAGGTAATAAGAAAGCGGAGGTTTCTCAAATGGAAAAATATATTTATCTCGTATTTCTGTCACTAGTCGCTGTTCTGGCGTTGAGCCTCGCCTCCGTCGGCTGTAGCGATGACACCTTCGATGACGGCCTCGACTCCGATTCCGACTCGGACACGGATGGTGATTCGGACACTGATAGTGATAGTGATAGTGATAGTGATACCGATTCAGACACGGACACTGACACCGATACCGATACAGGCACAGGATCCTACTCAAGAATGTGGGACTGCCTCATCTGCGGCAATTAGTTACTTCAACCCAACAAGATCCATTCCACGAACAATCGCACTGATAGCGTGTTGCACGTTGTCGATGCGGATCCGCGTCTTCGTCTGCGATTCGTAAAAGCCGCCTGCCGCCAGCCTCGACCTGCGTATCCAGAAGGTGTCGTGCTCGGAGACCTGTCCTTTTAAAAGGAAGCCGTATGAGGCCACGAGTTGTTCCACGATGGAATCTACATCGAGGCCCTCGGCCTTCCCCAGAATAACGGCGGAAACCATTGCCTCCGCAGCCGTTGCCGTCCCACCGGTGTGCGGCGTGAAGAAATGGGTTATAGACATCCCACCCACATCCTCGACAAAGGGCGTCTCCCCGCGCCCGTGAGTCAGGTTGTCGTAGTTGACGCCGATGCCGTGGCAATATCGAGCGTACTTTGGCTTGTGAAGTTGCTCATAGAGTTCCTGTGCCGCCAGGCAGGACCAGTGCTCCTGGCCGAAAAAATAGCTTCCGAGAAAATGATCCCAGTACGGTCCCGCGAGGAAATCCATACCCTTGCCGGCAACGTCCAGGGCCTTCTTGTCGCCGTACGCCGCAGCAAACCGCCCCAGCGCAAACACCGCCTGCTGGGAGGCGTACAGCTTCATCTTTTCACGGTCGATGCCCGTGCCCGGTTTCCACACATGATAGAAGAACCCGTCGGGCCGCTGCATACTCACGATGTAGTCTCTGATCCTGAAGGCCGATTCGTCGAATCGATCATCCCCGGAAGCCAACCGATACTCGGCCAACGCTAGCAGGCCAAGGGCAGATGAGCCCAGGTAGCACTCGCCCTTCGCCAGCAAGCAGAGGGATCCATCCGGGCCGTCGTCGAGTTGCCTCTCCAGACGGCGAAGCGCCCTGGCGGCTCCTTCCACAAGATCGGGCCTTTCCAGTATCCGTCCGACCAGGGCCAGGCTGTACGATGTTCCAGCGTGGCGAGGCCAGTTGTAGGTATCCTTCACCTCGCGATCCAAAACCGGATCGTAGTTGTAGAAGTACATGCCGCTCGGACGCAACGCCCGCATGAGATAATCCGCTCCCGCGTTCACCGCCGCCTCCAGATCGGCCCTCGTAACCGGATCCCGCTCCACGGTTCCCTTGAGCAATCTCCTCGGCTCGAGATCGGCGCCCTCCACGAACGTCAGCGACAGGAAACGCTCGAGGTTCGTCACGCTCTCGCTGTCGGAACCCAGCCAGGTTGCCTGATGACTAATTGTTCTCTTGATCCGGTCGATGTCCACGCCGATCTTGAATCGCGCGTCATAACCGGGAAGCGGCTGGAAGCTGCCGTACTTTCCCAGCCTGATGAACTCCGACGGCGGAAGATACACCCGCTGACCATCGACGATTCCGCTCACCCCGGTGTGCCCTTCAACAAAGGAAAGACTGAAGAGGGTGCCGCCCTGCGGAACCCAACCGGTCGCCATGACCAGATCCAGCTGCAGTCGCAAGGAGCGCCCCTCGATTTCCCTCTTGTTTGCCCGGAGCTTTCCGGCGAGCATCTCGAGCGCCTCCCGCAACGGCCTGTCATCCACCTGCCAGACCCTGCGCCTCGCTCCACGCTTCCAGGCGGTCAGCACCAGGGGCACGCGGTCGTCGCCGGCGCGCGCAAGATCACGTGGGAAAGTTGGAAGATCGTCATCGACAAGGCTCCTTCGAAGATACCCGAGCGCCGATCCGGCCTGCTTCACGGAGATATTCTCGGAGGTGGGCTCCATCAGGAAGGGAATAGGCGCGAGCAACCAGGCCGTAAGGAGCACCAGCGCGGACACAGCACCCAGTTGTGCTACTCCAGGGATCCTCAACTCGACTCTCCTCTTGTCCGCAAAAAGTGAATCTCGTGAGCGGGTATGAGCCAGAAGATAATGAATATTCCAACAGCCACCGCTGCGGCCATCGCCCCGGCCGATTGCCCGTGACGACCGTAGATACCGTAAAGGTACGAAGCGGACATCAGGGACAGCGAGGCAAAGACCAGGCCGAGAAGCCAGTGGAACAGACAGGCCGAGGCGGCCAGTCTACGTCCCCATTTGCCGCCGAAGATCAGCACCGGCCCCGAAATGATCATCAGGACTGACGCAAAGGCCAGCACCAGGTTGACCGCATCGATGCGGCTCGACACCAGCAATGGAATCGCGCCCACCATGAGCCCCTGTACAACATTCAGCGCGCCAAAAAACATCAACTTCTTGTCTTTCAATCGGCCACCTGTTCTTCCTTTAGTAATGAAGCAAGCTGTGAATATCGATTCCTTCTAGTTTCTTTCTCCCTTCGAGAAAATCCAGTTCGATCACGAAGGCCACCGCTGCGATGGTCGCTCCGAGATCCCGGATCATCCGAACGGTGGCTTGCGCCGTGCCGCCTGTGGCCAGCAGATCGTCCACAACCAGCACATTGTCATCCACCCCGAGGGCGTCCATGTGCATCTCGAGGGTATCGGTGCCGTACTCCAGATCGTACTCGACGCTCACGGTCTTCGCGGGCAGCTTGCCGGGCTTGCGCACCGGAACGAACCCCACGCCGAGGCGCTCGGCCACGGAGACGCCGAAGATGAACCCGCGCGACTCCATTCCGGCGACCGCGGTGATCCCCTTGCCCACGAACGGCTCGGCCAGAAGACCCAGCACTGTGCTCAAACCCTCCGGGTCTCCGATGAGCGGCGTGATGTCCTTGAACACTATTCCCGGCTTCGGAAAGTCTGGCACGTCTCTGATGAGCTTCTCGATCTTTCTGAGTCTTTCGTTCATAGGAACTACCTACTTCGCCGGCGGCAGGTAAAGCAACGGATCTTTCGGCTGCTCGCCCACGCGCACCTCGAAATGCAGATGCACCGTCGTCGCGGATCCGGTGCTGCCGACCTCGGCCAGTTTCTGTCCCCGTTTCACGTCGTCCCCCTCCGCAACGACATTCCTGTCGTTGTGGGCGTATACTGTGATAATGCCACCTTCGTGACGAAGGAGCACCAGGTTCCCGTATCCCTTGATCGCGTCGCCGCTGTAGATGACTTTACCCGTATCGGCGGCTTTCACGGCGGTGCCTTTGGGGGCGGATATGTCTATTCCGTCGTTGTGCTTTCCGTCGCTCGTGCCGAATCGGGCGCTGAGCTTTCCGTCCACCGGCCAGGCGAAGCACGGGCGACCGTCAACTCCGCACTTCCCGGTGGCCTTCACCGTTGAGCCGGTCGAACCGGTCGAACCGGTCGAACTCGAATCGCCGCTCGCGGAAGCTGTGGTGATTGGCGGCGGAGGCGAGGCGCCAGTCCCCGGAGGCTTGCCGCCGGCCTTGGGAATGAAGATCTCGTCCCTTCCGGTGATCTCGCCCTTGCGTGGAAGGTCGTTGAGCTCCGCGATGGCTTCCGATTCGGCCCCGTATCGCTTCGCCACCGAGTCGACAGTGTCTCCACTCGTAACCTTGTGCCATGCTCCGAGAACCTTCAGCGGCGCAACCGACCGTGAGCCGCATCCCGAAATCAGGATCAGGAACAGGATCGGTATGAGAAACCGCGTCGTCATGCGAGTCACTGTATCATGGAGCTATTGTTCACCGCCATTTTGCAGTTCGTCGTCGTCTTCGCGGCGTTTTCCAAGCGCGATGAGACCCAGAGATCCCACCAGCCCTGCGGCAAACGCTCCGGCGCCGATGAGGCCTTCTTTGGCAGATTCGGGGAGACGGTTTGGGGCGGTGGCTATCTGGATTTCCTGCTTCACCTCGCCGTCCCGACCGGTGACCTCGGCCCCCGCCGAGATATCCTTGAACGGCCAGAGCACCCAGAGGCTGCCGATGAGCAGGCCGATGAGGAAGGCCATGGTGGCTGACTTGGCGCGCTTGAGCAGGAAGTTGAGCAACCTGGCGAAGAGCAGGATTCCCACGGCCATGCCCAGGGCCAGCGCGCCCAGCCATACGACCGCCTCCACGTCGATCCGCCCATCTGCCAATGCGGTCTGCAGGCCCGTGAGCTTTGTCAGGACATTCTGATACTGCCCCATTACAAGCATGACGAACGAGCCGCTGATCCCCGGCAGGATCATGGCGCTGATCGCTATCGCCCCCGTGCCGGCGGCGACGAGCGGGTTGTCCGATCCGGCTGCGTTGTCCGGCATGACCAGCGCGATACCGACGGCGAGGGCAATACCCGGAACGACCCACAACAGGCGAAGACCCTTCCTGTCCATCATCGCCCAGGGCACCGCTATAGAGGGCACGATCAATCCGACGAAGAAGGCCAGGGTCGGCAAGGAGTGCTTTGCCAAAAGAAACTTTATAAGAAACGACGATGACATGATCGCCATCAATGCGCCGATGAGCAGAAGGGTGATGAATCCGGCGTCTATTCGTCGGAGCTCGTCAGCGAACCCGCGTCTGGCCGGCGTTTTAAATCCCCCGGCGATCAGTCCCCACGCTGCCTTGAGCGTTTTCAGGCCGAGGGCGTTGAGCGCTCCCACCATCCTGTCGAAGATTCCGAGTATCAGGGCGAAGGTTCCTCCGGACACACCGGGGATGATATTGGCGATGCCGATAAGTCCACCCTTGACCAGGATCAGGAGTACGCCGAGCCATCCCACGCCCTTTGATGAACCCATCTAGCCCTCCTCGTTCGCGCCGGGGAACGGAAGGATTCCCTCGTCCATTGCTTCCCTGTCGGTCTGATCAGTGGACAACAGCGTCGCCGAAGCCACACCCCTGTCAATGAGCCAGCCGTCGGTCCCTTTCAGGAGCTGATCCCGCACGGGGGGGCCACCCAACCAGTAATAGTTCCTTCCACTTATGGGCACCACGCGACGTTCCACTTCCTCGGGGTAAGACCGCTGCCCCAGGCAGGCGAACCGAGGGCCCTTGAAATCACCGGGCGGATAGTTGAGGTTGAGGAGACGCGGAATTCCCACGGGCAACCGGGCGACTTGCAATCCTATCTCGACTACGCTATTGGCGGCCGGTTCAAAATCGTCGCCGCTCACCAGACTGGCCGCAACCCCGTGTACGCCGCGGATGACCGCCTCACGGGCCCCCGCCACCGTGCCGGAATAAACCACGTCGCCGCCCAAATTGGGTCCCCTGTTGATCCCGGAGATCACGACACTGGGCCTTCTGGGCAGGCAATTGAACATCCCGAAATACACGCAGTCGCCAGTCAACCCGCTCAACGCTATGCGGCGTTCGCCGACCTCGTTGGAAAAGACGGGCCGATGGAGCGTCATCCCGTGGCTGCACGTAGAACGCTCCGAATCCGGCGCCACAGTCCATACCTCGACATCCGGGTGTTGCGCAAAAGCCAGCTGAAGCGCCTTCAGGCCAGGTGCATAGATGCCGTCATCATTTGTCAGGAGCACGAGAATACCGGTCACGATAATAACCTACCTACATATGGAAAGAGGGTCCGATCAGGGACCCTCCGGTCGGGGCGAGAGGATTTGAACCTCCGACTTCTTGACCCCCAGTCAAGCGCGCTAACCAGGCTGCGCTACGCCCCGAAAAGCAATCCTTCTCTACCAGAGCGATGATGGAGAGGCAAACAAAACATCCGCCTCTTACACTTCCTTCTTCTGCTCGTCGTGCGCATCCTCGAGTTCGTCGAGATCCGCAACGAACCTGGTGAGCTCACCGCGCAGGCCCAGCAACTTTTCTTCGTACAAGTCGATCACCTTTCCGCGGGCCTTCACTACCTCCTCGCCCATATGTTCGATCGCTTCCTCCCGAGCAGCCGCAGCCACCGCATCCGGATCCGGCGGCGGCAAGGATTCCCCAACGCCCTCCTCCTTGAGATGACGACGCGCGCCCTCGATGGTGAACTTGCGGTCGTAGAGCAAATGCTTGATCGCCAGGATCGCCTCCACGTCCTTCCTCCGGTAGAGGCGCTGGTTTGTCTTGGACTTCTGCGGTCGGATGAACGAGAACTCGGACTCCCAGTATCGCAGTACGTGTTGCTTTATACTGGTCAGCCTGGCGACTTCGCCTATCCTGAAATAAAGCTTGTCAGGTAAATCTGCCCGTTGTGCCACGGCTCACCGTTTCCCCGTCCCGTCCCTGACAATCAGGCAGAAGCACTGCCCACGAAGGGGCTCAAGGCTGGGACTTTGTGTTTAGTGCATTCTTGAGCACTTGACTGGGCTTGAAGTTCAGCACGTAGCGAGGCGCTATCACGATGGGTTGCCCCGTCTGCGGGTTGCGCCCCATTCTCTCTTTCTTCTGCCTGACTACGAAATTACCAAAACCCGAGATCTTGATCTTTTCGTTGGATGCAAGCGATTGCTTCATCACCTGAAACACTGCCTCAACGATCTCGGCGGCCTCCTTCTTGGAGAACCCTCCAACCTTTTCGTATACACGTTCGATGATGTCCGCTTTGGTCATCCGCCCCTCTCCTTCGCGCAAGCGAGCATATTGCACAATTGATGGATCATTTAAGCATATGAATTTGAACGATTCAACCCCTGGAGACGTTTACCTTGTTCGCACGCCAAACTCGGTTTTTACTCGATCTACGGCCGTTCGATGGATGGCATCAACCTCCTCGTCGGTCAAGGTCTTTTCCCGCGAGCGATACAACACAGAAAACGCAAGCGATTTCTTGCCGTCTTCTATTCCCTTACCCCTATAGACGTCGAACAGGCTCACGTTTATCGCCAGCGGCGCGCATGCCTCCCGCAGAGCATCCTCGATGGGAGCCGCGTCCCGTGATTCCTCGACCAGGAAGGCCACGTCCCGCACCATGGGAGGAAACTCGTGCAGCGGTGACGCCGCAGATCGTCTTCGCATTCCCCAGAGCTTCATGACGTCCACCTCAAACCCCACCGCTCCGCGACCGAGTTTTTGACCTGTCAAGATCTTCGGATGAACCTCCCCGACAATTCCGACATCCTCCCCGTCGGCGAGCACGCGAAGCGCCCTGTTGGGGTGCATGTAATCAAGATCCTTCACCGGCTCGAAGGCCGGATCCATCCCGGTGAGTTCCCTGATAAAAGCGCCGGCGATCCCCTTGGCGTCGTAGAAATCGAGCGAACCGTTATCTTCACCGACCCACGAATCTCGCGATCCGCTCATGACCGCCGCCACGCGAAGAACTTCCAGTGGCAATTCCCCACCCTCGTCGTGGAAAGTACGCCCGACCTCGAACTGACGCACCAGCCCCACGTACCGCGTCGTCGCGCGTTTCAGATTCTCGATGAGGCCGGCCAGCAAGGTGGTCCTCATCGCCGCACGTTTTGAGTTGAGAGGGTTGGCTATATTGACAACGCGATCGCCAAGCCCCATCCCTGCGAGCATCTCCTCTGGAACAAAGGAGTAACTGATGGACTCCTCTAGGCCCAGCGAAACCATGATCTGCCGCACGCGCATTGCCGCCTCGTACTCTTCCCGATCTGGGATGCAGCTTCGGATGCGCGGCAACAAGGACGGTATCTTGTCCAGCCCGACCACGCGCGCGATCTCCTCTATCAGATCGATTTCCCGCTCGATATCGGGCCTGTTTGTGGGCACGAGGGCAGAGATCTCATCGTCGGTTCCCGTTACGACCGCGCCGAGACCCTCGAGGATCTGACGCATCTTCTTCACCCCGACCGGGTACCCCATGACAGACTCGTAACGCCCTGGTCGCAGCGCAACGCGCTTGCGCTCGATAGTCACGGGATAGCAATCCACCAGACCGGGGGCCTTTGCCCCTCCGGCCAGGCCGCACATGAGACCTGCCGTGGACCTCAGCACATCGCCGGCCATGTTGGGATCGATCCCCCTCTCGAAGCGATAGGAGGATTCGCTCGCCAGCTTGAGCCGCTTTGAGGTCCTTCGAATCATGGAGGGGTTGAAGTACGCGCATTCGATCAACAGATTCCTGGTCTCTTGTGTAATGCCGGTGTCGAGCCCGCCCATGACGCCGGCCACCGCCACAGGTCTCTCCCCATCGCAGATCAGAAGGTCGTCGCCTGTGAAAGTGCGCTCCACCTCGTCGAGGGTCTTCATCCGCTCGCCATCTGAAGCTCTGCGCACGACTATCCTGGCGTCGGCGACCCTGTCCAGATCGAAGGCGTGCAACGGTTGTCCGTACTCCAGAAGGATGAGGTTGGTGACATCCACCAGGTTTGAGATGGGGCGAACCCCCAGGTTATGAAGCCGATATCTCAACGAGAACGGGCTTATACCCACCTTCACCCCGGTGATCACGGCCGCGGCGTACCTGGGGCACCCTTCTGGATCGATCAGATCCACTTTGATAAGCTCGCCGACCGGGTCGCCACCCTCGGGCGCCGCCTCGGGAACCTGCGGATCGAACGGTTTGCCGTAGAGCAAGGCCATCTCGCGAGCGATGCCGCGATGGCTCAATGCGTCCGGCCTGTTGGGGGTGATACCGATCGAGTAGATCCAATCTTGTAGATCGAATGCATCGACGATGGGCGTACCAGCCACAGCTTCTGTCTCGCCGTCCAGGATCATGATGCCTTCCTGATCGGGTCCGATGTCCAGCTCCATCTCGGAACAGAGCATGCCCTCGGAAGGGGCGCCGGCGATCTCCCTGGACTCGATGGTGATATCCCCCACCACGGCTCCCACCCTGGCGAGCACCACACGACTACCCGGTCCGGGGCAATTGGGAGCGCCGCACACCACGGAGACGACGCCGGATCCGGAATCAACCGTGACGCAATGAAGTTTCTTCGCGGTCGGGTGCGACTCCCGGGATTTTATCACTCCGACGACGATATCATCGAAACCATCGCCCACGCTCCGAAGTTCGTCCACCTCGAGCCCACAGAATGTCAACCTGTCGCCGAGCTCCTCGGGGCTGGAGGAAAATCCGGCAATTTCGCAAATCCACCTGTAGCTCACAAGCACCGGACTACCTCCTGAAAGCTTCGAGGAAACGCGGATCGTTCTCGTATAACAAACGAATGCTCGATATGCCCTCGTACCTGAGCATCGCGATTCGATCTACACCCAGGCCGAACGCAAATCCGGTGTACCGCTCCGGATCGATCCCCACTCCCTCCAGGACAGTGGGATCCACCATCCCGGAGCCGAGGATCTCCAGCCATCCGGTGCCGGAGCATAGATTGCACCCCGCGCCCTTGCAAGAGATGCACTCGATGTCAACCTCTGCGGAGGGTTCGGTGAACGGGAAAAAACTCGGCCTGAACCTGGAGCGTACGTCGCGCCCGAATATCCTCGCAAGGAAAACCTCGAGGACTCCCTTCAGGTGGGCGAAGCTGACCCCCTCATCCACGAGCAACCCCTCGACCTGAAAGAACATTGGGCTGTGCGTGGGATCGTCATCGCGACGATACACCGCGCCGGGGGCGACTATCTGGATGGGCAGGGGCTTTTCCAGCATGGTCCGTATCTGGACCGGAGATGTGTGGGTTCGCAAGAGAGTCTTCCCCTCCTTGATGAAGAGGGTGTCCTGCATGTCCCTGGCCGGGTGGTCGTCAGGGAAGTTGAGCTTCCCGAAATTGTAAAGGTCAGTTTCGATCTCCGGGCCGAGGGCCACATCGAAACCCATTGAAACGAACACATCGACGATGTCGTACATAACCAGAGTGATCGGGTGCATCCGACCCATCCTCGGCGCGCGCCCCGGAAGAGTCAGGTCCGTGTGACGATCGAGGTATTCCCTTGCCTCACGACCTACAAGGCCGTCTATTGCATCCCCCGCGGCCGAGGTGATGCGCTGTTTGGCCAGATTGAACGCTTGCCCAACGACCTTGCGCGATTCCCCTGGAAGCTTGCCCAGCAGCTTCTGGAGTTGAGTTATCTCACCCTTCTTTCCCAGAAAAGAAGCCTGCAAGTCCCTGATCTGCTGCTCGGTGGCAAGAGCGCTCACGGAATCGTCGAAACGATCGGCCAGTTGCTGCAGACCGTTGATGATCTCCTGTGGATCCATCAGGTTGTCTCCCGGGACTCTACTTGGCGGTCTTGGCGATATTGACGATCGTGGTAAACCCCTCGGGATCGACCACGGCGATATCGGCGAGGATTTTACGATCGATCTCAACTTTCGCCCTGCGCAGTCCTCCCATCATCCTGGAGTAACTCACCCCATTGAGCCTGGCCCCTGCATTGATACGGGTGATCCAGAGCCGACGCATGTTGCGTTTTCTCAGGCGACGCCCCTTGTACGCGTCGAGCCAGGCGTGCATGACCGCGACCTTGGTCACCTTGTACAACCTGCTACGAGAACCGAAGAAACCCTTCGCGTGCTTGAATACGCGATTGCGTCTTCGTCTTGCCTTGAAACCTCTTGTTACACGGGCCATTGGCTGCTCCTTTTGTTAGCCTGGTTGCCGGCCTTACTGTGAGGGATGGACCTACAGATAAGGCAGGAGCCTGCGGATCTGACGCGTCGCGGTCGGATCCATTATGTCGTTCTTGCGAAGCCTGCGCTTGCGCTTGGTGCTCTTCTTGGTGAGGATGTGACCGTGCAGGGGCTTGTCACACCGTATCT
Organism: Deltaproteobacteria bacterium; assembly: GCA_030621515.1. Taxonomy (GTDB): domain Bacteria; phylum Myxococcota_A; class Polyangia; order JAAYKL01; family JAAYKL01; genus JAUVAN01. Next base: position 16,374 of record JAUXHN010000034.1, read on the forward strand.
TTCCCTTGGCCGTCGAGCGAAAACGCTTCGCGGCAGCTCTATTGCTCTTCATCTTGGGCATCGCTCGATCCCTTCGAAATCAATATTAAACAAACATTTCGTCCACATGGACGAAGGGCTACTGTGTTTACACTTGCGCGAGGCTCCATGCAAGAAAAAACAGGGAGTTATCAACCCACAGGTAGTACCCTCTGCCGAAAGTCGATAGGATACTCTCGTGCGCCAAGTTTAACGAAAGAAGAGACGATGAGATACTTGTTATTGGCAGTACTGGTTTTCGCCGGGTGCTCGGACGATGACAATTCGATCAAGTGCAATAAAGGGAAGTACGGCGGCGATCTCTGGATCAACACACAACCGGGCATTGCAACCCTCGCGGGATACACCTCGATATCGGGAGATCTGACAATCAACTGCCCGTTGTGCACCGACTTGAGCGATTTGTTTTGTCTCACCTCGGTGGACGGGAGCCTGGTTGTCGGAGGCAACGACGCCCTCACCAACCTGGATGGATTGGGCGCCCTCACCTCGGTGGGCTGGTACCTGCAAATCGGGAGTGCGGTGGTCGTCGGCAACGAGGTCCTCACCAACCTGGATGGTCTGGGCGCCCTCACCTCGGTGGGTGGGTTGACAATCTACCTGAACAACGCCCTCACCAACCTGGACGGCCTGAGCGGGTTGGCATCGGTGAGCGAGGGCCTGTCCATTCAGGACAACGCCGCCCTCACCAACCTGGATGGCCTGGGCGCCCTCACCTCGGTGGGTGATTACTTGTACGTCTCCGAGAACGCCGCCCTCACCAACCTGGACGGCCTGAGCAACATCACTTCGGTGGGCGGGGGCTTGAGGATCATAGAAAACGACACCATCGTGAGTCTGGACGGCCTGAGCGGTATCACCTCGGTGGGCTGGTACCTGTCAGTTCTGAACAACGACGCCCTCACCAGCCTGGACGGGCTGAGCGAGTTGACCTCGGTGGACGGAAACCTTCTGATTGAAGGCAACACCGTCCTCGCCAACCTGGACGGGCTGAGCGGGTTGACCTCGGTCAGTGAGGATCTGGGAATCTTTGACAACGACGCCCTCACTAACCTGGACGGGCTGAGCGGGTTAACCTCGTTGTATGAGGACCTGGAGATCAAGGAGAACGACACCCTGCCCGACTGCGAGGCATGCGAGTTGCTGGACCAGCTCACCAGCGGACCCGGTGATGTCGATGTCCGCGACAACCTCGACGACACGTGTACCCCGGTCCCTGACAGCTGTCCGTAACGCGGTTTTCTTTTACTTGTTCGGCGCCGGGGCGAGGATCATGGTCATGGTTCTACCCTCCATGCGGTATGTCTGCTCGATGACCACCATGTCCTTGACCTCCTCCACGACCCTGTCAAGAAGCCTGGCCGCTATCTCCGGATGGGCCATCTCGCGCCCCCGGAAACGGATGGTAATCTTGGCCTTGTTGCCCTCCTCGATGAAGCGCTTCACGTGCTTCATCTTGAAATTGAAGTCATGGGAGTCGGTTTTCGGGCGAAACTTGATCTCCTTTACTTCTATGACCTTCTGCTTTTTCTTTGCCGCGTTCGCCTGTTTCTTTTGCTCGTACTTGAACTTCCCGAAGTCCATGATTCGGCAAACGGGCGGCTCGGCCCTCGGATTGATCTCAACCAGATCGAGCCCGGCCTCCTCGGCGATGGTGATCGCTTGCCTGATGGGGTAGATGCCGAGCTGCTGGCCATCGGGGTTGATCACCCTGACCTCCGCTCGACGGATCATGTCGTTTATCCTCACCTTGGGGGGACGTGGCTGACGTGAAAAGTTTTTCCTGATGACTGACCTCCTTGATCAGGGGCTGTAAAAAGCCCTCACCAAATCAATGATACTCTAAACTTCGGGTTCTGTGCCCTCATTGACCATCCATTCTAGAAATTCGTCAAGCGGTTTGAACCCGAGATCGCCGGAAGCGCGGGTCCGAAGCGAAACCCCCCGTTGCTCGATCTCCCGGTCACCGACAACGGCGATGGCCGGAATTCTCATCAACCGGGCCTTGCGGATCTTGGCCCCGAGTTTTTCGCTGTCCAGATTGAGGACGACGCGAGCGCCCATTTCTTCCAGCGCGTTTGCCACCTCCCGCGCGAAATCGTGTTGCCCGTCGGTCACGGTCAGCACTGCCACCTGCTGCGGCGCGAGCCACATTGGAAACGCGCCGGCGTAGTGCTCTATCAGAATTCCGAAGAAACGCTCCATGGAACCGAGAATAGTGCGATGCAGCATGACCGGACGGTGCCGCTTTGAATCTTCGCCGATGTACGCCAGATCGAAACGGTCGGGCAGGTTGAAGTCCACCTGGATGGTACTGCATTGCCAGAGACGCCCGATGGCGTCGCGTATCTTGACGTCGATCTTGGGCCCGTAGAACGTGCCCTCCCCTTCGTCGATCTTGTAGTCGATATTCGTAGCCTCGAGCCCCTCGCGCAGCGCCGCCTCCGCGTGCTCCCATATCTGCGGATCGCCGATGAATTTTTCCGGTCGCGTGGAAAGCCTGATCTCCAGATCGTCGAAGCCGAAGTCGCCCAGCAGAGAAATGGTGAAACGAATCAGGCGTCGAATCTCACCAGAGAGAAGGTCCGGCGGCATGAAGAGGTGCGCGTCGTCCTGAGTAAACCCGCGAACCCGCAAGAGCCCGTGTAGCTGGCCCGAGCGCTCGTACCGGTAGACTGTGCCGAGCTCCGCCCAGCGCAACGGCAAGTCGCGATACGACTTGAGGCTATTGCGGTACATGCTTATGTGGAACGGGCAGTTCATGGGCTTGATGTAGTAGGGGTTTCCATCCAGATCCATGGGCGCGTACATGCCCTCCGAGTAGTTCTCCAGGTGCCCGGAGGTCTCCCACAAGCGGGACCGCCCGATGTGGGGCGTGAACACGATATCGTACCCGTTCTTGATGTGAGCCTTGCGCCAGTGATCCTCGATGAGCATCCGGATCGTCGAGCCACGCGGATGCCATAGCACCAACCCACCGCCGATCTGCTCGTCGATGCTGAACAGGTCGAGATCGGTTCCCAGCTTGCGGTGGTCCCGCTTCCTGGCCTCTTCCAGGGCGGCCAGATGCTTCCTGAGATCCTTCTTGTCCGCGAACGCTGTCCCGTAGATCCGCGCCAGCATCTTGTTGCGCTCGTCACCCCTCCAGTAAGCGCCGGCGGAGGAAAGCAGCTTGAACGACCTTAGGAATCGCGTACTGGGAACATGAGGCCCCGCGCAGAGGTCCACCCATTTTCCATGGCGATAGATGGTGACCTGCTCATCCTCCTCGATGCCGTCGATGATCTCCAGCTTGTACGTCTCGCCCATGGATTCGAACAGATCGTGCGCCTCCTGCCTGGAGACCTCGACACGGACGAAGTCATGCCCCTCCTTGATGATGGAGGTCATTTCCTTCTCGACGGCCTCGAGATCTTCCTCGGTGAACCCTCCCTCGGGGCGATCGAAATCGTAGTAGAATCCGTTCTCGATCGACGGGCCTATGGTCACCAGGGTGCCGGGAAACAAACGCTGTACGGCGTCTGCCATGACGTGGGCCGTCGAATGCCGGATGACCTCGAGCGCTTGTTCCTGTCTCGCTTTTAGTCCAACCGGCTTCGCTCCCGTTGGAAGCGGGGCTTGCAGATCTAAGATCTCGCCGTCGATGACCGCTGCCAACGTCTCGTTGTCGATGGCCCCCGAGGAAGCAAGCGCAGCCCCCACGGTACCCGGGGCGAACCGTTCTTGGAGGTTACTCATGGTCCGACGCCATGTACTGTAGGCACGAGCGGGATTGAACCGCTGACCCCTACCGTGTCAAGGTAGTGCTCTTCCACTGAGCTACGTGCCTTCCTTTCAACGGCCATGAATGCCGTCATTTGAAGCAAACGTCTCATATCAAAAGGGAAAATCAGCGTCAATACTCATCTCAACAATGGCCGGTCTCGGGGGGATAGAGGCTCTCGATGAGCTCCTTGTGCCTTTTCCCGATCACTCTCTTGCGAAGCTTCAGGCTGGGCGTCACCTCACCCGCGTCCATGGTGAACTCGCTCGGCATGATGGCGAAGTTCTTTATTGTTTCGTAGGATTCCAGTTGCCGGTTCATCCGATCAACATCCCTGGAAACCGCTTCTCTTATCCTGGGATCTGCGCTAAGCGCCTTGCCCCTTGCGTCGACACCGTTCTCCCCTGCCCATTTTTGCGCATATTCCGAATCGAGGGTGAGCAACGCCACCAGGAACTTCCTGCCGTCGCCGAAAACCACCGTCTGAGAGATGAAACGACTCTCGAGGAGCCTGGTCTCGATGGGCGCCGGAGCGATGTTCTTTCCACCGGAAGTGACAATGAGATCTTTCTTGCGATCCGTAATCGTCAAGAAACCCTCATCGTCGATGACACCGATATCCCCGGTGTGAAGCCACCCTCCCGGGTCTAGCGCCTCGGCGGTCTCCTGCGGCTTGTTGAGGTACCCGACCATCACCCCCTGACCGCGAACGAGGATCTCGCCGTCGTCTGCAATCTCCACCTCGATGTCCACGCCCGCCTGCCCGACGGTGCCGAACTTGTAACTCGTGGGCCTGTTGAAGTGGGAGAGCGACGAGTTCTCGGTCATCCCGTACCCCTCCACGATCATGAGATCGGCCGCGTGGAAGAACTCGATGAGCTTGCGCTGTATGGGCGCTCCGCCGGAAACCATAAATCGTATTCGCCCGCCCAATCGCGCCTTGAGCTTGGAGAACACCAGACGATCCGCGATGGACGCCTTGACCTTCAGCGCTCCGGTCACGGGTTCGCCGTGCTGCTTCTTTTCGCTCACCTCGGAGCCTACCCGACCGGCCCATTCGAAGATCTTCTTCTTGAGGCCGCCCGCTTCCTCCACCTGGGCCAGCACGCCGGCGTGGATCTTCTCGTAGAGGCGTGGAACCGTTGCGAAGAAGTTGGGTTTGACCGATCCCGCGTCGTCGACGGCGGTGAGCATGGAACTGGCAAAGGCGGTTGTGAAACCGGTCCTCAGGGCCGCGTGATACGTGAGCTGGGCGTACACGTGAGCCAGGGGCAAAAACAGGAGGCATATGTCGTCCGGGAGCATTCCAAGATCGGAGTCGATGGTTGCAACCACCGAGGCCATGGCGCCGTGGGTCAGCATGGCTCCCTTGGGCTGTCCGGTCGTTCCCGAAGTGTAGATTATCTTGGCCATGGTGTCCGGCGTCACGGCGGAGATGCGTTTGTCGAGCCCATCACCATTGTCGACGAGCAGCTTCTTGCCGTTATTGACGTATTCCTCAAATGGAACGAGCAGTCCGAGCATTTCCGTCGGCATGACGTCGTCGAGGGTTATCTCTGTGGGTGGCGGCTTGCCCGGTCGCGCCATCGGCGTCTGCGTATCCGTGAAGTAAACGATACGACGAATTTTGTCCGATATGGGCGCCTTGCCGTCGTCACCGCAGAGCGCCTTGAGCTGGATGGGACCCTCCAGGAAAAGGACTGTGGCGCTCGAGTCCTCCAGAATATAGTCCACGGTTTCCTTGCCGAGGCTCTGGTAGATGGTGACCGTGCGAGCCCCGGTCATGAGGATGGCAATGTCGGACTCGACCCACTGGCGGCGGGAATAGGAAAAGATCCCCACGTTTTGACTCGGCTCCACGCCGTCGTCCATGAGCGACGCCGCGACGGCGCGGGAACGCTCGTTCCACTCTCTCCATGTGTACGGAATCCACCTGTCGTCTCGACGCTCTAGCAATGCCTTCTTGTCGGGAATCTCGTCCACCCGAGCGAGGAAATAATCCAGGAGCGTCGTTGAGAATGCCATCTATCAGAAACCGAAACTGAAGCCCGCGAAGATATCGAAATTGATGGCCCATCCGTCGAGGAAAAGCACGTCGATGGGAACCTCCACAACGATGCCCACGTTATCGTGGAAGTAGTAGGCCAGACCGGGACCGAGCTCCACGTTCAGGAAACCCGGCGTGGGGAAGTAGGGATCCTTTTCGCCGTCGTCGTTATTGTCCTCGGTCCCCTTGACCCGGTACTTGATGTGCCCATAACCCAGACCTGCGAACAGGGAAATCCGCAACCCGCCGGACTCCACGAAATTGTAGCGAACGCGAAGGTTGGCAAGCCATCCCTGGGCCACCAGCGACTCCTTCTCCTCAACAGCCTTGCCGGAGTCGGTGAGCGCCACGCTCTTCTTCCACTCCGCCTCTGTGTCCGGGGTCTCACCCTCCGGATAATCGCTGCACAAGGCCGTGGCTAGTCTGTCCTCGTCGCCACCCGTAGCTTCCCAACAACTCTGGGGCTGCGTGAACGTGTCCATCTTGACGTCGAACCGCCCGGTCACCTCCAGGGAGAGCCTGGGGACCAGATAGAAACCAACGGCCAACCTGACGGGAATACCGGCCCAGGCCGCCCCGGAGGGAGTGGCGTTGACGCGGCCGATGCTGTTCACGCCGCCTTCCGTGCTGATTCTATTGAATTCCATCTTCTGGGACATTATCCCGAAACCCGATCCGCCACCCAGGTTGACGTAGAACTTGGACGGACCGCTCGGCTCTTTACTGCCGTCAGAGGGCTCGCATACGCCCGCGTCGCCGCAGATCAACCCGGCGGCGCAACCGGTGGCAGGATTGCAGGACTCCCCCTCGACGGGCTTCCCGAAGGTGCCGCAGGTGGGATCCCACGGCGGACACGGCGTGCACTCCTTTGGCGGGTTCTGGCCTGGCAAGGCGGGAAGGAAGTTCGCCTCGGGCACCATGCCGACCATGTACGGTCCCTGGTTCGATGCGTGGCCGCACACCAGGCCGCCGCCGGCATTGTATCCCTCGATGTAGTAACTTACCGACGACGGATCGTAGACACGGATCTGCCCCTCGTCACATGTGATCTGCGCGCCCATGCCGGACCCCATATTGGTCATCGGCAAATCCTTGAACTGATTTCCTCCGTCGAAAACGTACTTGACGACCACGTAAGCAATTGCCCCGACCATGGTCGGATCGAGTTCCAGGTACAGGGGAAGCTCGTATTTCTGTTTCTGTTGCGCGGGAGGCGTGTGATTCCCGCACGGCGGAACATTGGGTTCGATGGGGCCGGCGTACGTGGAGATGGGCGAAGGACCCGGTGTTTCGCCCGGAACGACGATCGAGGAGAGCAGTGCCCGACACTTCGCGTCATTGACCTGTGACTGAGCCGCCTGGTAAATCACATCGATATCGGGGGACGACAGAAACGGGTCGACCATGACGGTTGGATCCAGACACAGGGCGACGGTGAAGTCATGCTGTCCCTTGTCGTTGTCTCCGAAGCCGCCGATCCAGAGAACACCGTAGCTGACATAGAGCCTTGCCAGGGTCTGCCTGTCCAGATCCGGCGCAAAACCCAGCGCTTCCTCGAGGGCCGCAGTGGCGCCTTCCAGATCCAGGTTGGAGTATGCGTCCATCGATTTTTTGACGAGAGAGAGAACCTCTCTCTTGGGATCGGATTGAGCCCCGACGCTTGTGGGCACAAGGAGTCCGAACAGCAGCAGCAATATCGGAAGTGCTTTGAATACGCGCGACACTGACTGTACCATCATTTCTCCGTAACGACTTTCTGCATCCGAAAAAACCAACTAAAAACGAACTGCGATGCCGGCTTGAATGTCGAAATTCAAAACAAAATTGGGCATGAGAACATCCGCAAGAAGACCGAAATTGAGGCCGAAATTATCTACGAACCATACATAACCATCGAGGCCCAACTCGACTCCGAAAGGTCCGGACTTGCGGAAGAAATTCTCGGACCTCGGGTCTTTGCCGCCCCATCCGCCGTCATCGCCGAGGGTGTCCTCATCGCATATGAGTTCGTTTTCCTCGAACGAATGACCCCATAAATCCTCATCTTCGTCACTGCTGTTATCGCCGGCTTTCTCCGGCTGGCAATCCTGGTAGGAGACCCGGTTGAGAATGTTCATCCATCCGAGCCCGAACAGGGCGTTGAGTTCGAACCAACGGTGGTCGTCCGAGCCCACGATGCGGTAGGCGACATTCAACAGGAGTGACGGCTCCAGGGGATTGGGCTTGGGCCTATTTTTGGACACCGCAGCATCCCCTGTCCCTGAGGCCAGCATGGGTATGTCTCCCCTGAAGGACAGACCGATGGAGAGCTTGGCGACAGGCAGGTAGATCATGGGGTTCGCGCGGATATGGAACTTGGACCACGCAAAGCCCGTACCGACTGTAAGGCTCCCATCGGAAACCTGGTTGTAGGGCTCCTCCGCGCCGCTGGTTACAAGCCCCGCGCCGGTACCGGCGTTGATGGACATGCGGAAGTGAGGCCCGTATTCCCCCCAACCTTTTCCTCCTCCTCCTCCTCCATCGCCGTCGGTCTGGGTGCAGGTCTCGCTGATGCATGCCAGCCCGGAACAACACTCCGAATCCGAATCGCACAGGTCGCCGAACTGCTTGCAAGCGCTGTTACAATCCGGGTTCCAGGGTGGGCATTCCTCTCGGCATACACCGGGCGGGGATTCGTTGGGCAGCGCGGGCGGCGGGACCGTCAGCGTCTGCACGATGGAGGTTTGATGCGGTTGCGCCTCGTTACCCGAGGTGCCCAGCAACCTGTTGGCGGTGTCGAGCACCGCAATATAGTATTCGATTCCGGTCGGGTCGAATGTCTGCAGCACGTCGCAACCGATCATGGCGGAGTAGCCGCTTCCCCTGGGCTGCATTGGAACTTGCTGATAGATCCGCTCACCGATGGTTCGGTAAAAAAGTATGACCTGACCCACCTGCACGTTGGGGTTGACCCGCGCGAAGATCGGAATGGGCGTCAACCTCACCTGCTGGGTGACCTGTGTATGCTGCAACAGCTGCATTGTCGCCGGACCCGGCTGAGGCTGAGGATAGCCCGGTTGGGGTTGAGGATAGGCCGGCTGGGGCTGAGGATAGGCCGGCTGAGGGGCAGCTCCGCCGCAACCGCCTGGGGCCTGAGCCTGGTTCTGGGCGCCCTTGAAGAGCATCTCCACGTCGGGCGTGGAGTTGAGCGGATCGAGCATCACGGACCTGTCCAGACACACGGCCTTTTTGAAATAATCCAGGGCTCCGGCGTTGTTCCCGCTGCCGCCGAACTCCACCATGCCCATGTTGACGTAAGTACGCGCCAGCGCGGGGCCGCGGAGATTGTACTGATTGCACAGTGCCTCCGCCTGCTGGAGCAACTGCATCGCTTCGGGGAACTGCAGGTTCCCGTATGCCTCCATCGCCTGGTGGTTGAGCTGCGCGATGGTCGCCTGCGGCCCACCGGCCTGAGCGACAACATTACTCGAGAACAACAACACCCCAAAACACACGGCCCACACAGGCCCCGCCACGAACAAAGGCAATCCTCTCATGTGTCGCATCCGTTCCTATTCGCTGGGCGGCACGTCAGTCCTGACGAACTCCACCCGCCGGTTGGCTGCCCGACCTTCATCGGTCAAGTTAGTATCAATCGGTTTTTCCTCACCCCATCCAACGTATTCCAATCGGTCCTTGTCAATCTTGCCCTTTTTGGTGAGGTGCTTCATCACTGCCTTCGCACGCTTCCTACTCAACTTCTTGTTGTACTTGTCTTTGCCCTTGCTGTCGGTGTGCCCCTCGATGCTGAGAGTGATCTCCGGATTGTCCTTGAGCACCGCCGCTACCGTAGCGAGAATTCCGAATGAGTCTCTTTTGATCTTCGCCTTGTTGTACGCGAAGTGAATCTTTTGATTGATGCGAAGATGTGTTTCCGTGATCTCCACACCTTCATACCGTTTGGGGCAACCCTTCTCTTCTACGATGCCCTTTTCGTTGGGGCACTCATCGTCGATATCGAGCACGGTATCGGCATCGTTGTCGTTATCCGGGCATCCGTCCTCGTCCTCGTAACCGTCCGGATCCTCCGGCTCGTTGATGCACTTGTCCGCCGTGTCGAGTATTCCGTCCAGGTCGTTGTCGAGTTCCGGGCACCCGTCGTCGTCCTGGAAACCGTCCTTGTCCTCGGGGTCCAACACGCACTGATCCACCAGGTCCATTATGCCGTCGCCGTCGGTATCCTGATCCTCGGGACAACCGTCCTCGTCCTCGTAGCCGTCAAAGTCCTCGGCCTGGTCCGGACACTTGTCCACATCGGCACAGATGCGGTCGAAGTCCTCGTCGATGCAATCCGGAGGCAACGGCTCCGCCACGACCACCGAGGGACCGGCGCACTTGTCCGGCGGGGAGTTCTTGTCGGCGATGTCCAGGTTCTTGATTGCCAGGTTATAATGAAATCTGGCACGGCTTCCCATGCCCTGGGCGATCTCGAGCTCGGCGAATTTGAGATGCGTCTTGACCATGGCGAGCTCCTTGGGAGCACACACATAGGCACCGTTTCTCTCCACCTGTTCCAGCTTGGCTCGCGCGGTATTGATACCTCCACGCAGCTTGGCGGTCTCCGCACAACCCGAGGCGCCCAACGCGAGCGCGATGACTGATGCTACCAGTGCTCGTACGACAGGAACGGACATCTATCGTCCCCTTTCCTTGGCGCGTTGAATAGCGATATCGCGGGCCTTTTGCGCAAAAGTGCGGGCTTCCCGGGCGTACTCGACGGCAGCCTCGTAGTCGGAGTAGCCGACCTCCTCGCGGGCCTTGTGGATCAATTCCACGGCGGAATAATACTCGTACGGCGCATCGCACATGGGCAGACCGATCATGCCGGTGATATGCCCCTCCTCGGTGGAGACGAGTTCCGTTCCCGGATCGGTTGCCAGGTTCTCCGTAACGGGAGACAACCGGTCGAGTTGATCACGGGTGCAATGAGCTCCGGCGACCTCTGCCTCTGCAATTGCCTGGGAGGCGCTGACCACCACGACGGAGAGTTCTATCGGGGCACAGCCCGCGCAGACAATCACCGTCAACCATATGCTTACTAACAACAGCCGAGCGTTCACGCGCAGTCCTCCAGACGATGAAAATGCTTAGACAATTGATCAATCCTAGTTACCAAACTCACTTCAACCAGTCAACATACATGAAAACATCTTGTACATGCACTCTGCTCACACACCGGCCGGCAACAAGGCGTTGCGAATGACCCTGGAGATCCGCGTAATGGTCCTGAACTCCTGTGTCATATCCTCCGTGAGCTCCACTGTGAACCTCTCCTCAATAATTGCGAGCAGCTCCAGCCTGGCCATTGAATCCAGGCCCAGTTCGAAGAGATCGGTCTCCATGGTGAGGTGCCTCTCACCCAGCAAACCACCAAGAATCTCCTTGATGCCATTCACGAGTGCCGAGGCATCCGGATCGAAAACGGTCATGGACGGCTCGCTTTTCAAGGAGTCGTTCATCTGTTCTTGACCTCCTGCCAGGCATCCTCGAGTTCCTGGAGCGTACAATCCGCGATCTCGCGACCCGAATCGCGAACGAGCCCTTCAACACCTTTGAATCTATCGCCAAACCGCGTGCAACACGCCCGCATGGCCTCCTCGGGAGACTGCCCCAGGTGCCTGCCCCACTGCGCTATGGAGAAGAGGAGATCTCCCAGCTCGTGCTCCACGGCGGCCCGGTCCCCGCTCGCCACTGCTTCGTCCAGCTCCTCCAGTTCCTCGCGAACCTTCTCCCGCACGGAAGTCGTATCCGGCCAGTCGAACCCCACGCGTCCAGCCTTCTCTCCCATCCTGGCAGCCTTGAGCAGCCCCGGAAGATGGGGCGGCAGTCCGTCGAACAGGGCACGACCCTCCTTTTCCTTTTTTTTGATCTTCTCCCAGTTGACGAGCACCTCATCGGCGCCATCGACCCGGGTATCTCCGAACACGTGCGGATGCCTGTTCATCATCTTTTCACAAAGGCCCGTCACAACATCGGCCACATCGAACTCGCCCTCTTCCCTGGATATTTCGGCCTGAAGCATGATCTGAAGAAGCAGATCGCCGAGCTCTTCCTTCAAATCGGCCGGTTTGCCCCTGTCGATGGCATCCATTACCTCGTAGGATTCCTCCACAATGAAAGGCTTGAGGCTCTCATGGGTCTGCTCCCGATCCCACGGGCACCCGCCCGGCGCGCGCAACTTTGCGATGATCTCCGTCAGTTCCGCAAACGCCTCCGCGGCCCTTTCCCCTGCTGATTTTTCGTCGTCTTTCACGGCAAAATCGGTACCACGTCCGAGAAAAAGCGGCAAGGGAGGGGAATTGCGGATCTTTATTCTTACAACTGCGGGGCCAGGCTATTTCGCGAGAGCTCCTTCGGCGGATTGTCGGTCATGTAAAACGGTTGGCCGGTGGACTCGAGGACTGACAACCACATCTCCCCTTCCGGATCGACCGTCTTGCGTTCGGCGACGAGCGCCGAGATCGGGATGTGGGTGAGCATGGAGTGGGATCGTCCGACCGCCATGGCGGTCCGACCCGACATGCCCGCGTGAACCGCCGCCTGTGCCAGGTAGCCGCAAAAGATCGCGTCCGTCGGGCAGGCGGGCGCGGAGCGAATGATGTAGCTGGGATCTATGTACTTGAGAGTGAAGCGCACCTTGCCCTTGAAACGGGAAGAGATCCTTTCCTTCAGGAATATGCCGATATCTCCGAGAGCGACGTTGCCCGACGCGTCGCTCCCGCGGAGGTTCTCCAGGTGACGCTGGCCGGCGCCTTCCGCAACGACGATTACCGTGGATTTACCAACGTCAAACCTTCTTCCCAGGTAGGCGTACAGGCCGTTGTCGCCTTCCAGATCGAACGGGAGCTCGGGGATGAGGACAAGGTTCACGTTTCGCATGGCCAGCGCCGCGTTGGCCGCGATGAAGCCGGAGTTTCTGCCCATCAGCTTGACCAGGCCGATCCCTCGCTCGGCGGATCGCGCCTCCGAGTATGCCGCCTTGATCGCGTCCGACGCCAGACCTACCGCGGTCTCGAACCCGAAGGTCTTGTCCACGAGCGCAATGTCGTTGTCGATGGTCTTTGGAATGCCGATGATCCCGATGTCGAGACCTCTTCGCCTGATCTCCTCGTGCAGCGCGAGCGCCCCGCGAAAGGTGCCGTCCCCGCCCACCGTGAACAACAATCCGATTTTCATTTTCTCGAGGGTGTCCACCATCACCTTCGGCTCCTGGGGACCTCGGGATGTTCCGAGGATCGTCCCTCCCATGGTGTGGATGTTCCTCACCATGTCGGGGTTGAGATCCACCGTGGGATGCCCAATCGAAGGGTTCAGGCCGGAGTACCCGTACTTGAACCCGACGATCTCTTTGACCCCGTAGCCGTGATGGAGGGTCATTACCAGGCCGCGGATCACGTTGTTGAGCCCCGGACAGATCCCGCCGCACGTCACCATGCCCGCCCTGAGCTTCAACCCATCGAAGTAGATGTGCTGCCTCGGCCCAGCCAGCTCCATCGACGGCGGATCCTGCCCATCCGATATGTATTTCTTCAACGTGTCGACACACACATCGGCGATGACCCGCTTGCCGTCCGGCACAAAGTCTGCGAGCAGATCCCCCGGCTCGGTGCCCAGGTTGATCGGTGACGGTATCTTCGCCGGTCCGAGCTTCTCAACGGTCAGATCGTTCACTTCAGCCTCCTGCTTCGTCGCCTGTCGCTACCGTACGCGACAGGAGCGATGGTGCGTTACTTGGGGGCATCGCGTCAATGCCGCCCTGCTTGACATGGTTCGG
>JAUXHN010000152.1 GCA_030621515.1 Deltaproteobacteria bacterium
ATCGTCACGTTCATCGACGTCTGGCAGGGCGACAGCTCCCTGTTCGAGCTTCCCGACGGCCGGGTGATCCTCATAGACGGGGGAGACGAGGGCTACGGCGTATCGTCCGTGATTCCCGTCCTCGACGCCAAGGAGATCGATACCATCGACCTGATGATCCTGACCCATCCCCACGCGGATCACTGCGGTGGCCTCGATGAGATCATGAATCATGTGACCGTGCTGGAGATATGGGACAACGGGGAGACAAACGACACATATCCATACAATCAATATGCCGTCGTCCGCGATGGCGAGGGCGCGACTCTTCTCGTGCCGGAACGAGATTATTCAGTATCGTTCGGCGAGGTCTCACTGACCGTCATGCATGTCGATGAAGGGTACGACGACTACAATAACGATTCCCTGACGATCATGTTTTCATATCGAAACGTCAAAATTCTTACCACCGGAGATGTAGAGCGGGAGGCCCAGGAGGATCTACTGTTCCGATACGGTTCGGCCCTGGCCTGTGACGTGCTGAAGGCCCCGCACCACGGTTCGAGCGATTTCCACGAATCGTTCGTGTTATACGCGTCTCCCGGGCACGCGGTCATTTCATCAGGCACAGGCAATCAGTACGGGCACCCACACCAGGAATCGCTCGACGCATATAGCGGCATCGGAGCGGTCATCTGCAGAATAGACCAGTTGGGCACCGTCGAGTTCATAACCGACGGGACCTCCATGGAGACAAACTGCAACTGACTTATTGATACACCGGTGTCGGCACCCGTGATATACCCGCGCCATGGCCCAGAAGGGAAATTTCGACAGGATCCACTGGTTGTGGCTGCTGGTTCCGGCGGTCGTGGCGGCGGAGGTGTTTTTCCAATGGGACATCCCTTGTGCCGATCCCTCAAAGGAGGAATGGGTCAAGGCGGCGCAGGCCGTCATCGATCAGAAGCAGGACGGTGATCTCGTCGTCATCGCCCCTTCATGGGCGACCCAGGGTCGGATGTATCTCAGACCTGTCATTGCTTTGCGGGACTTCGGAAGATTTGAAAAGAGCACCTACGATCGGATCATCGAGATTTCGTTGAACGGAGAGCGAGCGCCCGAGACCGAGGGCCTCGCGCTGGAGAGCGAGCAGGATATCGGCAGGATCTCAGTTCGTCGTTACAGGACCGGGGGGAGCGCGAAAGTCCTGTTCGATTTCCTGAACGAGACTTATTCCGTGAAGAAGGACGGCGGCAAGGTCAGGGGAACCGTCATCATCATCGATCACTGGTTCAATCCCAGGCTCGTGGTGCCGTTCAAACCGAAACAAACGCCGATTTCGAGGACCTATGAAAATGTGCCGTTGAATGGAGTGATCCATGGGTATGCGGTCATAGGATACAGGGAAGGGCGTTTCAACAAGGGCGGGCCAATCAAGCTGGAGATCTTTGTCAACGACGAGAAGGTCGGTGAGCAGATGATCAACAACTTCGGCCCGCTCGAACCTTTCGATATTCCTGTCAACAGGAAGGGAACCGGCACGGTGAGATTCCAGGTGACGTCGGACGATCATTTCAAGAGGAGGTTAGGACTCGCGGCGGACATGCGTGTGGGGGCGCCGGAATGAAGAACGTGACCCGGACCGGGAGATCGAGGAAGCTTGACCACGGCGTCGGCCTGGCGCTGGGCATCGCGTACGTGGCGATCCTGATAGCCACGGCCTCGGAGATCGGTTTCGCGAGGGACGAGGGATTCTATTTCAGGGCGTCGCGTGACTATCAGAGATGGTTCGATGTACTCGAGGAGGATTCATCAAAGGCGCTCGATGAAAAAGTTGTCGTCAGATACTGGAAGTACAACCACGAACACCCGGCCCTCATGAAGATTGCCTTCGGCTTTTCCGATCGCATCCTCCACAAGAAATTGGATTTAATGTCGCCGGCCACCGCGTTGCGGTTCCCGGGCATGCTGACGGCCGGGCTGTGCGTGTATCTCCTGTTTCTCTGGGGCTCGTTTGCCTTCGGCCGTCGTGAGGGTTTCTTTGCCGCGATGGCGTTTGCGCTCATGCCCAGGGTTTTTTACCACGCTCATCTGTGTTGCTTCGACGTGGCCATGACCTCCGTCTGGTTTCTGGTCTTCTACCTGTATTGGAGGTCACTGGCGTCATGGAAGTTCGGTCTGGCGGCGGGGGTGGCGTTCGGTTTCGCCCTTTGCGTCAAGCTCAACGCATTTTTTCTTCCAATGGTGCTGGGACTGCATTTCATCGTTGTGTATGTCAGGTGGCGCGTGGCGGGAGGGAAGGCCTCGGGGCCGGCGCCGAAGCCATGGGCGTTTGTCTACGGGTTGATCTTCGGCCCCCTGATATTCATGGCCCACTGGCCGTGGATCTGGTTTTCCACGTTCAAGCGGATCGGGCGCTACATGGGTTTTCACTCCCATCACCCGTTCTACAATACCGCCTACTTCGGTGAGAACATCGTCAATGCGCCCACACCCATCTCCTATCCCTTTGCAATGACCCTGTTTACAGTGCCGACAGTGATCATCCTGCTCTTCCTCGCAGGATCGTTACTTCGAGTTCGGCGTCACTTTCCCCGACGCCTGGAGCGGGTCGTGGAGGGATTCTGGCAGGATCGCGGACCGCTCCTTGTGCATGGACACGATCTGTTACTCTTCATCGGAGTGTTGTTTCCGATAGCGCTCATCGCACTGCCCGGCGTTCCGGTCTTCGGGGGCACCAAGCACTGGATGCCCGCCATGCCGTTCCTGGCGTTGCTCGCCGGCGTTGCGGCGGCCCGACTCATGGACGTCGCTTCGGGAGTGTTTGCTCGGATTCCGGTGAAGGTGACCGGGGCGGTCGTGCTCCTGGCGCTCCTCATGGCGCCGCTGCAGCAGACCGTCACGTCGCACCCCTTCGGCCTGGCCTCCTATGTTCCGCTGATGGGCGGGGCGCGCGGTGCGGCTTCTTGCGGAATGCTAAGACAGTTTTGGGGATACACGACGGCCGGGGTCATCCCGTGGTTGAACCGGAACGTGCAGAAGAGTGGCGGCGTCTGGTTCCACGATACGGCGATACCGTCCGTTTCCATGTTTCGCGAGGAGGGCATGATCCGCAGGGATATCCGAAATCAACTCAAGCTGAAGTCCGCACATTACGCATTGGTTCACCATGAGCTGCACATGATCCGCAATGAATCGTGGATCTGGAACTTGTGGAAAACGATCACTCCCGAGCACGTGCTCACGTATCAGGGGGTTCCCATCGTCAGCGTGTACAAGAGGCCCGACGCGACGCCGAGGAGAAAAAAGAAATGAAAAAGGGGGAAACAGAATCGGGTCCGCGTGAATCGGGTCTGTTGAGCCTTGCGGGAATCGCTGCGGTTCTTCCGTTGGGAGCACTGTTCTGGGTGGAGTCTTTTGTCTTCAAGTACTACCAGGTTCGCGATGCGTCCGAACAACCAAGCCTCCTCGACGTGTTTCAAGCGTGGGCGCCCGACGCGGGCGTGGCCATTGTCGCGACGACGATTTTCGCAGTGTTGATCTCCAGGAGACCGATTCTGGTCAACATTGTCGCCGCAGTTGTTTTCTACGCGACCATGTTGTTCCTGTTGGTGCTCCTGGCGGGAAATCACGGCTATTTCATGGCCACCGGTTCCAACCTGTCCGGTTCGTCCATAGGTGTGTGGTTGGAGCATATGGGCGAGATCAACACGGTCATCGCCGGGGAGGCGCTGACCTGGAAGTTGCCGCTTGTCGTCTTTCAGATCCTCGCGGTTGTTCTCATGGCCGTCCTTGTGCGGATCGGGAGGATTCGCAGATGGATTGCAGGCGTGGGGTTTCTCTCCATGCGAAGATCGGCGATATCGCTGGGGGTGGCTCTTGCGCTCGGCGTGGGAGCCTTGTCGGTTCCGCCGCTGGGCGGAGCGATGATGTCTCTTTCGAGATGTGTGCCCCTGTCCATTGCGGCCGATCTCCTGCGCGATACCGAAGACGACGAGGATGACGGCGTGGCTCTTTCGCCGGAGGAGCGCCTGGCGACGATCCTTACGTTCAACGAGAAGGAGGGAGCGCCGCGGCCGAACATAGTCGTGATCATGTACGAGTCTCTCAACTGGAAATCCTCGGATGTATATGTGGAGGACAGGAACACAACGCCGTTTCTCATGACTCTAAAGGACAGGAGCATGGTGGTGGAAAATCACTACGCGTTGATCCCGCATACTTCCAAGGCCATCGTGCCAATCCTGTGCGGCATTTACCCGTACATGGGCAACGTGCGCAAGGAGACCACCGCCGATATCCTGCCCAAGAGATGCATGGCGCACATACTCCGGAGCGTGGGATACGAGACGGCGTACTTCCAGCCCGCCATGGATTTCGAGGAACGCAGCCAGCTGGTAAAGAATATGGGATTCGAAACTTTCGCCGGTCTGGATGACATGCCCCAGCAGGGCTTCGAGGCCATCAGCTACTTCGGTCACGAGGACAAGATAATGCTCGAGCCGAGCCTCGAGTGGGTGGATTCGGTCAAGGACGACGGGCCGTTCTTCCTTGCCTACATGACCCTGGCTTCTCACCACAATTACGTGATGCCCCAGTCGTTCCCCCGGACCGAATACCCGGAGGAAGATCCGGATCATCAGAATTACCTCAACGCCGTTCGTTACACGGACGATTTCATCAGGGAACTCTTCGAGGGGCTGGAGGAGCGAGGCGTCCTCGACGAGACGGTGTTCCTGATCGTCGGCGACCACGGCGAGGCGTTCGCAGAGCATGGCCGGCGGCAGCACGATCTGATCATGTGGGAGGAAGGACTGCGATGCCTGTCCATGCTCTATTCGCCACAGTATCTACCGGAGACGGGGACCATCAAGGGTGTGCGATCGCACCTGGACCTGGTTCCCACCGTTTGCGATCTGCTCGGCCTGGAGCTCGTGGAAGGAGAGTTCGTCGGCGATAGCATGTTGAAGCCGGTGCCCGTGGATAAGAAGCTCCTCCACTCGTGCTGGTTCAATCGTCAGTGTCTCGCGCTGCGCGACGGGCCGGTGAAGACG
Source organism: Deltaproteobacteria bacterium (assembly GCA_030621515.1). GTDB lineage: Bacteria > Myxococcota_A > Polyangia > JAAYKL01 > JAAYKL01 > JAUVAN01. The sequence goes on from JAUXHN010000152.1 coordinate 5,034, forward strand.
ATCTTCCATTACGGGCTCCAGCCCATGGAGGTTTACGACAACGCTGTGGACGAGCACGACGAGCGCGATCTCGCGGGCGAAGCGCCATACGATGACAAGTTCCTCACAAAGAAGAAGCGGGAGATGCTGGCCTGGAGAAAGAAGATCAACCTTCAGTACAGCGAATGGGAGAAAGGTCTGTTGGAGGGCAAGGTAGCCGTGACCGAACCGGAGATTGCGAACAGGCTCAAGGGGCGTTTCGGCGATTCGGTGGAGTTCGTGGGGTGGGATGTCCATCCGGCGGAGGTCGTCCCCGGCGGAGATGTCAGGGTGAAGTACATCTTCAAGTGCCTGCAGGAGATGAAGTCCACGGTGAGCATGTTCGTCCATGTGACAAAAGGTCGAGGGTTCATCAATGCAGATCACGTTCCGGTCAGCGGCACGTATCCTCCGCACCGCTGGAAGCCCGGCGAATACGTGGTCGACGAGCATGTTGTACACATTCCCAAAAGCTGGGCGGGTGCCAGGGTGAAGATCTACCTGGGATTCTGGGATCTGAAGAGCGGCAAACGTTTCGAAGTTGTGGGGAAAGAGGAGCTGGTGAACGACAATCGGCTCCTGGCGGCGAAGATCAAGGTGATGGAGGGTCGCGTGGGATCGGGGATCGATGAAGCGGCGCTCCGTCAGAAGGTCAAGGACTGGGTGGGGACCGAGGATCCGCAGATCGGGGAGGGTGTGAATGTTGTTTTCGACGGCAAGGTGGAGCTCGTCAGCGCCGCGTTGACACGCACGGAAGTCAAGCAGGCCGGCACCGTGGAGATGACCTACGTGTTCAAGGTGCTCGACACGATCCCCAGACACTGGAAGTTGACGGTCAAGCTCGTGCGGGAGGACGGCAAGGAAATCGATGGGGACCACGATCCAATCGGAGGCCTTTATCCTCCCGATTTGTGGAGGGTGGGAGAATATGTGGTGGACAAGCACATGCTCCACATCGACATGTACAAGTGCAAGCCAGGCAAATACAAAGTCTGGCTGGGCTTCAAGAAGGGATCGCGATCCCTCCCCGCGGTCGGCAAGGGCAAGATCGACAAGAACGGCCGCGTCCTTCTGGGCGAAGTCACCATCAACCCGAAGACAGAGAGGCAGTAGGGCAAAGGGGCAGACCTAAAAACTGACAATCCTTCTGATCGCGTTGATGATCGCGTGTTTTTTGTGAACAGCCGGTGTGATCAACCATCTCTGGATCGTGCGGGCAACGAGGCTTGACGAACTTGCTCCCCAGACGGACTTCGATCTTTCCACTCTGCCGATCACACTATTTCGACTAACGGTTTCCAGCGGTGAACCGGGAGCATCCGATCTCGCGACGATATCACTGTCAGGGTGTGGCGGGGCATCCGAAATGCGATGAGCGACATGGCGTCCGTTTTCCAGGGAATAGACGACAACATCGTCCCGTTCGACCTCGTCCTCTCCCAGGGTCTGAACGTCGATCCGGTCGCCATGCCCGATCGACGGCGCCATGCTCGTCCCCCACACACGGGCCTGGTACGCTATCTTCCCGCCTTTCTTGATGACCTCCGAAACAAGGGCGACCAGATCCTTTTGAGGGATTATCAACCGTCGCATCGTAAAAAATCCACCACCTCCGGTTCCGGCACGAAACCGAGGTGTCTGGGGCTGACCATCTCAATGGCCTGCTGGACAAGCCTCATGGTGAAGTTCATTCCGTCGCGCGACCACAGGGGTGAAAACGAACGGGCCAGCACCATGGAAACCGCTTCGGAGGTGTTCATGGCGCGAGTGCTATTGGCATTTGCGTGCTCAATAATAAACATTTTCTTGAGCGGAACGCCCCGAGGGGAAACCACGTCGCATTCCCCATGCCAGGGGGTTCCGTATATCCACGGGTATCCGTCAACAAGCCTTATAATTATCCTGTCGTCGTTCAGAATTCGATGTCCATGCCGGCGAAACAATTCGGTCAACGTTGTCTTGCCACATCCGGAGTGACCCAGCATGAGATAGCCGTCTCCGTCCACTTCTATTCCACAAGCGTGAACCATCACACCTCGGCCCGAAGACAACAGGGCGATTGTGAGCGCCTCCCCGAGGGGATATTCGAGGGGATCCGGCAGACGGTTTCCTCTTCGGCCGGATCGACCGCCGAGATCGCTGATGATTTCACCGTGCGCAAGATCCTTGTCGATCACCGCCAGGCGATACGGCGGGCAATCGTCATCCATGGCCCGAAGTAAAAAAAAGTACGATTCGTCGCTCTCATACAACGTCCACAAGGACTCCGAGTCGAACACCTTCCGGACTTCTTTCACTGCGGGACGCGGAAGCTCCTCGAACTTGAGGTCAATGGAAATGGTGGTCTCGGCTTCTTCGTTGAACAACGAATACACATTCGCGAAGCCGATCCGGGACATCTCACAGGATGAGGACATCTCGAATCCGACCCCCGCAACATTTATGGTAGTTCTGAACCGAGACGGCTCGTTCGACTCTGATAGATCACCCGGGTCTGTTGTCATGAACCGGGGAGTCTTCCACCTGGATGGCCCGGTTTCGCACATCCACCGAGACCGGGATTCTTGCACGCGCCGAGGACCGCTTCTTCCGGCATCAACACAACCCTTTTAACTACCGGTTTGCGGTATTTGCGCTTTTGGGGTTTGTCCGTGGATGTTTTCAACGGGCCTCCTGGCACGGTTCGGCGCCGAACCTCAACGACCGCTCTCTCGCTACCTCACACAGGTACTCGGTGGGAGCCTCGGGATCTCCCGCCTCCATTATACCCCAGCCCGCGCAGGTGTCGCAGAACCCTATCAACGAACAGTTGCTGCACTTTGCGTGAGTGTTCATTGTCTTTTGCACAAGCGTAGCTATCTCACCCTCCCATGCAGCATCAAACGCGCCGTTCAGAATATCGAAGCGCGGCTCTCTCACCATTATACAGGGGGTCAGTCCTCCTCGCCAATCGACGTGGAAAGTATTTCTCCCCGCGCCGCAATCATACAGTAGCCCGGACTTGTATCTCGCCACGTGATCTTGTCTCTCGAGCCAGGCGCTCTTCACCTGGGGATCGATTGTCTCCAGAGCAACCAATTCATCAGCGCTCAGCCGGTAGACGAGCGTGTCGCGTGTTCCGTCAAGCGCCGAACTCAACAACCCATCGAACCTGAACGGGACGTCGAGCTCCTTCGCGATGGCCTTGATCGCAGGCACCTGTTCGATGTTTTGACGCGTCACCGTCATCTTGAGAACAGTGTGAACACCGTGACTGAGCAGGCGCTCCACTCCCGCCAGGGCTGCGCCATGGGCCTGCGCGAAGCCCGTGACGCGCTGATATGCCGATTCGGTGGCGCCATACATGGTTACCTCCACAGCCAGAGGAGGCAACGAAGAGAACAACGAGGCAACTTCGTCCGAAATGAGTGTCCCGTTGGTCATGACGGTGATCAAAAACCCCGTTCTTCTCGCATTCTCGTACAATTCGAGGAAATCCCCGCGCAACATCGGTTCGCCACCGGTCAATCCGAGCCAGAGACAACCGGCCTTTGCGAGCTTCCCGAAGATCACCTCCCATTCCTGCCTGGACAGCTCGCCGTTCTCCTCGTCGCCGGCGCGCTCTCTTGAAACGATATAGCAGTGATTGCAGCGAAGGTTGCACCTCGCGGTGAGTTCAATTGTTCCGTTGACGGGCGTCCGCTCATCGATCGCCACGCGCCGCAAGCCGTCGGCGAAGCGAGCGTAGTCTCCCTTCTGGACTGCCCGGCAAATCATTTCAAGGTCTCTTCGATCGCGTTGATATCACGAAGCTCGGCGAGCAACGCTCGAAGATCATCGCCGGCATCAGTCCTCCCCACGTCGTATTCTTGAATTACTACGTTGAGAATTTGATCAAATGTCCTGGCTCCGTCGAGCAGCTCCCAGATTCTGCTTCCGGTCTCATTGAGCACGTAGATGCTGTCGAGATCCGCCCTGGTCTTGCATACGGGTACAAAGACTGTCTCGCCGCCGACGACACGCCAGGCAACCGAGTCGCTCTTATCGAATACGGATTTTATGTCAGGAGAGATATCGGGCATTACGTTCCATTCCCCCCCACTTTTTTTGTCAGTTACCATATTAATACACAATTCCGCCAGGGGCAAACTCGAACTATTTCCATTTGCCCCGAAACGCCTAATAGCCTAACGTTTAAGTCTTCAAATTTCAAAGGCAAGGAGTGCCGTATGCTTGACGATGGAAAAAAAAGCAGCCTCAAATTGCTGGTGGCCCTCGCCTGGGCGGACGGAAGGGTCGACGAGGAGGAGATGGAGGTGGTGGAGGCGATGCTCGACGCCTACGGCGCGGATGGTGACGAGGCGCAGGAGATTCGAGACTGGGCAAGGGAGAAACGCTCCCTCGATGATGTCGATGTCTCCGATATGAACATGAATGACCTGACGGCTGTCTTGCAGCACGCGGTGCTTCTCACGTACATCGACGGCGAGCAATCCGAGACGGAGATCAAGCTGCTGAAGGACTTCATCGCCAAGCTCGGACTGACCATGGAGGAGGCGGAGCCTGTCCTGATGGCGGCGGAACACTTCACAAAACAACTCCTTCCCGAACTGGAATCCTGAGTCCTTTTTGAGGTAATCAACACTCATGATCTCTTTTCTGATGCGTTTCGTTGCGCGTCTGCCCATCCGGTTTCCGAGGGCCGTGGTGGTCGCTTCGTTGATCCTGACCGTGGTCGCGGCGCTGTTTCTGCCGCGCCTGCACGTGTCCACCGACAGGAACCTCCTGTCGGGAAAGGACAACGAGGCATTCATTCGTCGCGATGAGGTGAGCCGCCTGTTCGGCACCACCCTGGTATCGGTGGTGGTCTTCAGCGGCGAGACCGTCGAATCGGTTCGTGCCGCGGCGGACGATCTGGCGGTGAGATTGGGCAAGCATCCGGACATCATTCGAGATGTGTTTCACCGCGCGGATATTGGCTTCTTCGAGAACCATGCGCTCATGTTCGCGTCGGTCGAGACAGTTCAAAAAATGGCGGGCATCCTGGCGGACGACGATGCCGAGATCGACCTGATCGGAAAATTGGACAGTCTTCACGGGATGATAACCCTCGGCGCGCTCAAGCTGGAAGAGCAGCAGGTTCCGGAGGACGCAAAGAGCTCGGAGGTGAACGCCGGATTCGATTTCATCGGCGGCTTGCTCGACGACGTTGTCACCTGGTTCGAAAAACCGGAGATCAAGGACTTCGGTCTCGTCGAGCGATTGTGGGAGGGGAGCCCGTCTTTTCAGGGAGGAGTTGGAAGCGAAGGCTATCTCACCGAGAATGACAACCGGACCCCGCACCT
>JAUXHN010000267.1 GCA_030621515.1 Deltaproteobacteria bacterium
AGAGCGAGCAGGTAGGCCAGCGGCGCGTTGAGGGGACTGAGATAGAGGTCCGACTCTCTGGCCCCGAATCCGGCGCATTTATAAGCCACCAGGTAAGCTACTCCCACGGCCATCGGTGCCAGCGCGAAGCGAAGGCGGTCTGCCAATCGGGTTTTTTCGCGCACTGCCAGGAGGAACGCCGCCGCCGCAAACGCCAGGGCCGACTCGCTGGACATGAGCCCCAGGATAAACAGTACCAGAGAAAAGGCGTAGCGCAGTCGTCCCCCCGTTCGGAGCCCGTCGATGAATAGCGCCGCAGCCCAAACGGCGAAGGTGCCGCCCATAACGGCGTGACGGGCGGATATCCATCCGGCGGCCCAGGCTGTGAACAGGCCCATGGCAAAGATTGGCGCGGCCCAGCGACGCACCGGTGGTTCCAGCATTCGTTCGAACAGGGCGAACGCTCCTAACAGCAGAACTACCAGCCACACGGCGGAGTGTAGATGTCCAAACAGCGCGCGATCAGGGGAGACGGTGAAATCCAGGTGAAGGGTCAGGCTCGCCAGGGGACGGAAAAAACGCACCTGGAACCCTTTGGCTGCCCACCACGGTACCGTGGGCATGTCCCGGGAGGGAAGGAAGTCGTAGTAGCCGAAAGGAGCGTCCGGTTCCAGCAGGGGGCTGTTGAAGAAGTAGTCGTCATTCATGAAGTCCGAGGCGATGGCGGGACCGATCAGGGCAAGGCTCACGGTAATCCATATCACCTTGGCGCGGACCGACATGGGAGCGTTGGTCATGGGGCATCTTTCGTTGAGATGGCCAGTATAGACCACTGGGCGCGAAAGAAGTTCCCTCCAAAAACAAACACCGCCAAAAATGTGTCTGGCACCCTTCGATCTTCATCTGAACCGAAACTGAACGTCCTTTAAAATCAGACACATAGTCTGGCAATGATTCCATGATGTGTGTATTGACATCGGGATGGAGACGAGCCAATGACACGCACCCAGATACAGAATTCAGAGGGACAGGCCAAAAAGGCAAAGCGGATCGCCGCGGCGGCGGCAGGTTCTTATCATACGGGAATCGAAGATCTCGCCGAGAATCACGACGATCATTTCGCTGATTCCATCGACGCAGAAAATCCTTAACTGATCTACGCGAGCGCGTGGCGGGCGATGATGACCTTCTGGATGTTGGAGGTGCCCTCTACCACCTGGAACGACTTGGCGTCCCGCAGGTAACGGCCCACGGGGTATTCGTTGGAGTATCCGTAAGATCCCAGGATCTTCATGGCGGTGTTGGCGCAGTGCACCGCGGACTCGGCGGCGAAGTACTTGGCGACGGACGTCTCGTGGGTGAGGCGCTTGTCCGGGTACTTGTCCTTGTTCACGGCGGCCCGGTAGACGAGCAGTTTGGCGGCCTCGTGATCCGCGTACATCGTGGCGATCTGCTCCTGGATCATCTGGAACGATGAGATGGGCTTGCCGAACTGGATTCGCTCCTTGGCATACGTAACCGACGCGTCGATACAGGCGCCGGCGACGCCCACGGCACGCGCCGCGCAGGAGAGCCGCGTGGTATCGAGCATGGACATGCAGATCTTGAAACCCGCTCCTCGCTCACCCATAAGCGCATCCTTCGGTATCTTCGCGTCCTCGAAGAACATCTCGGATGTGGGCGCGCAGAACAGGCCGAACTTCTCTTCGATGGGAACGGTCGTGAGGCCGGGAGTGTTTTTGAAGTCGACGATGAACGCCGACATTCCCTTATTGCCCTTGTCCTTGTCGGTATAAGCGTAAACGAGCCCGTAGTCGGCAACATGGCCCTGGGAGATCCAGGTCTTGGAGCCGTTGAGCACCCAGCCATCGTCCGTCTCCGTGGCGGTGGTCTTCATGGAAGCCACATCGGATCCCGTGTTGGCCTCGGTCAACGCGAAGCAGCCGAAATACTCGCCCGAGACAAACTTCTCCACGAACCTCTCTTTTTGCTCCTCGTTGCCGAAGCGCTGGATCGTGTACGCGGGTCCGTTCATCTGCATGTTGAACGGAAGCCCCCAGGAAGCGTGAACTTTGGCAACCTCCTCGGCCATGAGGGAAGCGGCCAGATGACCCATCTCCGTTCCGCCGTACTCTTCCTTGATCACGGAGCCGAAGAAGCCCAGTTCGGCCATCATCCGAACCCGATCCGGGCGGAATTTGTGCTCTTTTTCATCCTCATCGATCGTCGGTTCGCACTCTTCCTTTGCGAACTTCCTTGCCGTGTCTCTGGCCATTATCTGTTCTTCGGTGAAATCAAAATCCATTTTCCTCGCCTCCTTTGATGATCGAACAGGCAAACTAACAGGGATAATGTGTGCCTACAAGATACCGTCTGATTTATTGACCCAATTATGATTTGGGTCATTAGGTCGATCTGGGATATAGGATTATCTTGCATGTGGGTTCGCAAGGAGGAGGCAAGCCTATCAAAACCATGAAAATGAAAATTGGAACCGGGTACGTGGACGTTTCTGTTCCCGAGGAGAACCTGCTCGGCGTTATCGAGAAGGAGGCGCCGATATCCGATCTCACCGAGGAGGAGGTCATAACGACCGCCCTCGCCAACCCCATCGGGAGGCCGCGTCTTGGCGAGATGGTCAAGCCCGGCGAGTCCGTCTGCATAGTCGTATCCGACGTCTCTAGGGCGTGGCAGCGAATGTATGTCTTCCTGCCGTACATCGTGAAAGAACTCAACGACGCGGGCATCGAGGACAAGAATATCAAATTCCTCGGCGCCATCGGCTACCACCGCACCCAGACCGAGGAGGAGCACGCCAGGCTGCTGGGCGAGGAGCTTGCCGCGCGGTTCAAGATGGTGGACCACGACAGCAGGGACAAGGACAACCTGGTCAACCTGGGCACCACCAGCCGGGGCACTCCCGTGACGATCAACAAGATCGCGACCGACGCCGACCACATTGTGCTCACGGGCTGCTGCACCTATCACCCGTGGGTAGGATGGGGAGGCGGAAAAAAGTCGCTCCTTCCGGGGATCTCCGCGTTCGAAACCATCCAGCACAACCATGTGATGACGATGAACGACGAGATCGGCGGCGGTCAGCGACCCGAGGTCAGAAATGGAAACATCGTGGACAACCCGGTTCACCTGGACATGCTGGAAGCGGCCGACATCGTGAACCCGTCGTTCATGTTCAACGTGGTCATGGGTCATGACGGCAAGATCGCCCACGCGATCTGCGGGCATTACTCAGAAGCCCACGAGGTCGGGTGCAAGATCGTGGATGATCTGTACAGCGTTCCCATCGATGCGCTGGCCGACATAACCATCTCTTCCCAGGGCGGTTTCCCAAAGGACATAGAGTTTTACCAGACGGGCAAGGCGATCTATCACACTCAGGACTCGGTCAAGCCCGGCGGCACCATGATTATTCTCTCGGAATGCAAGGAGGGGCTCGGGCCGTCCGACGCCGATGACATCTTCCTGGGATGCTCAACGACAATCGAGCGGGAGCAGGAGGTGCGCAACCTCTTCACCGTACCCAAGTACGTGAGCTACTACATCTGCGCCGCGGCCGATAAATGGAACATCATCGTCGTCGGAAGCATCGATCCCGGGCTGCTCGCCAAGACCTCCATAAAGGTGGTCAAGACGGTCGAAGACGCTCTGAAAATAGCCTTTGACAGGGGCGGTCGCGATCAGACTATCTACCTCATGCCCCAGGGATCGAGCGCTCTGCCCGTACTGCGGGGATCTTGAGCACACGAGGAAGGAAGACACCAAGTGAGCAATCCCAAAGTCACCTATGAAAACCTGAAGTCCTTCACCATCAAGGTTCTTCGCGCCCTGGGATACTCGGATGAGCAGGCCGAGGTCACGGCCTGGGTCCTGGTCGAGGCCGACGCCCGCGGGGTACCTTCTCACGGTGTGGCCCGCCTGGCTTTCTACCAGGCCAATATGAAGGGCGGGTTCGCCTTCCCCGAGGGGTTGCCCGAGATAGTGCACGAAACGCCCCTTTCCCTGGTGGTCGACGGCAACAACGGCATCGGCCCGCACATCGCCGATTTCACCATGAAGCGGGTGGTCGAAAAGGCGCAGAAAGTGGGCGCGGGGTTCGGCGCGGTGCGAAACTCCAACCACTACGGAATGGCCGGCATCTGGGCCGAAATGGCGACGGAGAAGGGCTTCATTGGAATGTCATTTTGCAACACCAGGAAATGCTCCATCCCTACCTTCGGCAAGGAGCGCATCCTGGGCACCAACCCCGTATGCTTCGCCATCCCCGCTGCGGGAAAGACCCACTTCATGCTCGATATGGCGACGACCACGGTCGCCCACGGCAAGATCGAGGTGTACGAGCGCCGAGATCTGGACATGCCGGTGGGCTGGGCGGTCGACGAGAACGGCCACGATACCACGGACACCATGCACTTCCAGAAGCTATTCAGGAGCGACCAACCCGAAGGCGGTCACCTCTTCCTCGGCGGCGCCGACGAAACCCTCGGGGGGCACAAGGGGTACGGCATGGGTCTGTTTGTGGACCTGCTGTGCGCCGGCATGTCCATGGGCAGCTGGAGCCGTGACACCTTCACCGGCACGGGCTCTGGAATAACCCATTTCTTCGGCGCTATCCGGACAGATCTGTTCGGCGACGAGAAGGAGATCGCGGCACACGTTGAGGGCATCCTCCAGCAGGTGCGCGACAGCGACAAGGCGCCCGGGAATGACCGGATATTCATTCACGGTGAGAAGGAGGCCGAGAAGCGGGAGCAATTGATGAGGGAAGGGATCACCCTCGACGACGCCACCGTGAAACTCCTCCACAATTACGCCGATCAATTCGGCATCGAAAAACTGTTCTAGAAAAAAGGGGTCAAGAGCCCCTCAAAAAGAAATGGAAAGGAGCAACCACATGAGTCTGGATTGGATACCACGCGAGGACGGCTTGAAAGATCACGATCTTTGGGGAGACGAGTTCTTTGGAGACGAGGCGCCGAGCACAAAGTACGAGCTCCGCCCCATCGTGAACCCAAAGACCGGCGAGGAAATGAAGGACATCTACTCGGCCTGGATCATCCTCAACAACCC
>JAUXHN010000112.1 GCA_030621515.1 Deltaproteobacteria bacterium
CAGGGATCCCTCGACGATCTCGTGGGCGGCGAGTCGCGCGACGAGACACTCGAGTCACTGTTCGTGCGAAAAGCATTGGAAACCCCGGAGCAACCACCCGGCTGATTTTACTCATGGCGCACAACCCCGGTTGATGTAAAACTGCGAATCATGGAATTTTCACTCTCCGAAGAACAGGTGCTCATCCGGGACATGGCTCGGGACTTTGCGAAGAACGAACTTGATCCCAACGCCGGCGAATGGGATCAGACGGCCGAGTTTCCGGTGGACGCCATCAAGCAAATGGCAGAGCTGGGGCTCATGGGCGTCAACATTCCCGAGGATCTCGGTGGCGCACAGTGCGGTTCGGTTGCACTCTCCCTGGCCATTACCGAGATCGCAAAGGGGTGTGCATCGTGTGGGGTTACCATGTCCGTGACCAACATGGTCTGCGAGGTGATAGACAAATTCGGCACTTCGGAACAACGGGAAAAATACTGCCCAAGGATCACGTCGGGTGAATACCTGGCCGGAGCGTTTTGCCTGTCCGAGGCCGGAGCGGGCTCCGATCCCGGCGCCATGAAGGTCACCGCGAAAAAGGCCGGGGACAAGTGGATCCTGGACGGCGAGAAGATGTGGATAACGTCGGGAACCTACGCCGGGGTTCACGTGGTGTGGGCGCGTACCGGCGGCAAGGGCACACAGGGGATCTCGTGTTTTCTGGTGGAGGGCGACAATCCCGGCCTCAAGCCCGGCAAGAAAGAGGACAAGATGGGGCTGCGGGCGTCCAACACGGTCCCGGTGCTCTTCGAGGAATGCGAGATACCTTCGAGCGCGCTGCTCGGAGTGGAAAACGAGGGCTTCAAGGTTGCCATGATGGCCCTGGACGGCGGTCGCATCGGTATCGCGAGCCAGGCTCTCGGCATCGGGCTGGCCGCCCAGGAAGCGGCGGTGGAGTACGCCAAAGAGCGACGGCAGTTCGGGCGTCCCATCGGCGATTTCCAGGCGATCCAGTGGATGCTGGCGGACAACGAGACCGAACTTGCGGCCGCAAAACACCTGACCATGCGCGCCGCGTGGCTCAAGGAGGCCGGCAGGCCGTTCACCCAGGAGGCGTCAATGGCGAAAACCTGGACGACGGAGGCGGCCAACCGCGCGTGCGATAACGCCATCCAGATCCACGGTGGCTACGGATACGTCAAGGAATACCCGGTCGAACGCAACTATCGCGATGTGCGCGTCACCAGGATCTACGAGGGGACCAACCAGGTTCAGCGCATCGTCATCGGTCGAAATCTGGTGGACTGATGAGAGTAAAACCGCAGATCCTGGTGAAGCTGTGTCTGATCGGCTCGCTCACGTGGTGTGTCGCGTGCGGGCAGTCGGCGACGGAAAGTGATACCCATTCGAAGCCCCAGCCAGGGGAGCGCCCCCTACCCGAGGAGCGGCCCCTGCCCGAGACCGGCAACTGTCAAAACGAGAACGTGGAGGGAACCTGCAGGTTCCTGGTCGCAAGCCGGGTCGGCTCACAGCCGAGCAAGGCCCCGCCGAGCACGACGATCTACCGCATCGAGCACGAGATCGAGGTAAGTGGCGAACAGCGGAAGATCAACGTGACCAGCGCCTATTTGCGCATCCCCGATGAATATTCCGATCAGCTCAACGAATACTATCGCAAGAACAGCCCGACGCCCTGCAAGGCTTACATTGTGCGGCCGCCGTGCAATCCGCAGGGCACCTCGGTCAGCCTCGGAGTGGAGCCGCCAGAGTTCGCCGTCCCCGAGCGATATTGAGGGAACAGGGGGAGAGAACTGGGTGCTCACCACGAGTCGTGAACGCAGCGGACGTTGCTGTTATTGGCCTTGGGGGCGTTGCTGATGAAGCCGTTGCCGAAGCCGATGTAGTCGGCGTAGCTCGCCGAATCCACGAAGGTGGTCGAGGTCCAGTAGTTGAGGGGCACCATGCCCGGGAAGTCGGACAGGGTCGTATCGTATTCGTAGTTGAGCAGTGATCGCAGTTCGTTAACGGTGGGCAGCCGCCAGTCCAAGTGTCCGCCGTAGTCGAGCCCCTCGCAATGCACCAGGGCCCCCTGCCAGGACTGGCTGGGCGCGTAAATCAGCTGCCAGTTCAAGCCCGTGGCCTGGTCCACCACAACGATCTCGCTCGGGCTGGCGGCGTCTTCGAGAAACCGTGCCGGCATGCTCTCGAAGAACGAGTCCTCGCGCACACAGCGCACGTTGTTGGAGAGCGTCTTGGTGTCGAGGTAGGCGCCGCCGTAATCGAACCGCACGCGAACAGCCTGCCCCACGTCGTAGCCCGAGGTCGCCGACCAGAACGACTCGTTCGGGGTTCCGGCGAACACCGGGTCGATCGCGGGATCTATCGTGCTCCAGTCGATCAGGCCGGTCAGCTCGTAGAAGTCGGGCAGGCGCCAGTCGGTGGAGCCGGCGTAGTCCAGCGTTGTGCAGTGGTTGTCTGCGGAGTACCAGTCGAGGCCGGATGTGTAGTCCTGTTGCCAGTCGAGCCCGGTGAGCGAGTCGCTGACGTAGTTGTCGCCGGCGGAGGAGGTCACCGTGAACGTACGCACGTTGCCCGTGTACTGAGCATCCTGACCGCAGAACGCCGGCGTGCCGTCCGCGTTGCACGAGAACGCGGTGCAGGTCATCGGATTCGAGGCGTTGTAACACTGATCTTGCTCGGTGGGTTCGATCAGCCAGCACGAGTTCAGATCGCAGTAGCCCAGCGTGTCCGTATCGGTGTCGGTGTCGGTATCGGTGTCGGTGTCGGTATCGGTGTCGGTGTCCGTATCGGTGTCGGTATCAGTATCGGTGTCCGTATCGGTGTCGGCGTCCGTATCGGTGTCCGCATCGGTGTCGGTATCGGTGTCCGTATCGGTGCCGGAGTCCGGATCAACCACCTTCGCGTCGGTGAACAGCAGGTTGCACGCGCCGAGCGAGCTCGCGCCAATTACAATCACCAGAAACCGCGACACATTCAGCACGATTGCGCGCATTTCCATGTCTAGAACCTCCATTCCACAGCAACGCCGCCGCCCCGGGGCCCGGCGATCGGAAACAACGCGACCGTCTCATCTTCGGCCTTCTCGTCGCCGTGGGCGATCACCAGCATCACCACACCAGCCACGACCGCGGCCGCGCCGACTCCCAACAGCACGTTGGTCGTCACGCCGAGTGCATCCCTGGTGTCCAGCGTTTCCTGCCATTTCGGATCGCATTCGCCACCGGGACAGTTGTCGGTGATCTCGCCGTTCTTCTTCATCGCAATCCCGCCGGTCACTGCTCCTCCCACCAGAATTGCGGCTCCGACAGACGCGGTCACCCAACCGCCGACCTTCAGCCCGGAACGGTCGTCTGCGGGATCCTCGACGACAGGAGCTGCAACCGGCTCGTCGACCTCTTCGGACACCAGATCGACGGCCAGCGTCTGGCCGCTGAGCACTCGTACTGTACGTTCGGATGTTTCCCCGTCCGGGGATCGGGCCACTACAACGTGGTCCAGGCCGGCCGACACCGGTATCACCCCCGACAGCGGTGCCGTGCCCCGAAATTCAGTATCGATCGAAATCCGGGCCCCCTCGGCGGCCTCGATCTGCAACATGCCCACGAGATCGAGCAAACGCTTGATCTCGCTGTGGACCTCCTGTCCACGATCGGTGGGCACGTCGTCGCCGCCTTGAACCAGGTATTTCTGCAACGCCTCCAGGGCCAGGCCGTAGCGTTTGGCGGCCGCTTCCGCCTGCCCGATGTTGAACAGGATCTTCCAGGATGGCTTGAGCTCGTCGGCCTCGCGAAAGGCTTTGGCTGCACCTGAGAAATCCTCTTCCTGGTACAACTTCAACCCGCGCTCGAAGGCTGCCTTGGCAGGATCGGGTTCCTGGGCGAAGAGCTGATCGTCAGCCACGGAGACAACCAGGACCAACACCAGGAACGATAGAAATCCACGCATCGCTCTTCCTTTCGCAAGAGATCGTAACCCTGATCCGATGGTCGTAATCGAATAGCTGTTGTGTAGTCTGGATTCTCGCCCCGATGCGCCTTTCGTGCAAGCGCATAACCTCGGCATAACCTCGGATCGCGGACCAGACTTATCGTGGTACAATGAGTTTTAGGTGCGGGAGGCGGTGTGATGGCGCGAAAAGAATACTCGCGACCTGCAACGGCGGGTTTTCCCTACAGGTTTTTGCTGTTGGTTTGCGCGATATCTTCATTGTCGGCTTCGGCGTGTTCCCAACGCGTAACCTATTCTCCTCCTATTCGCGGATCACATAGCGGAATGCCGGGCAAGGTCGAGAAACTGGATGTGGATCTTTCAGCGACCGGTCAGTCCAAAGCTCTGAGAATGAGTGAGGTCGGAGCAGGGTTGGGATTGTCTGTGGGTATTGCGGATTGGCTGGCCATCCAGGGAGGCGCGGAGTTGGCGATGCGGGCGGTGATGGGCAACCTTGGTGTTCGTCTCAGCTACGGTGCGAAGCAAAGTGAGGGCCATGGTTTCGCGCTGGACATCGGTATCGGGGGCGGTGTGGGAAAGGGAGGTGTCAGGTGCAACAACACTGTGAACCATTACTATGACGAAGAGTACACACCGACGATGGGTCCTTTGGGTCTTGGCGATGACAACAAATCCCCTTGTCCGGAAGACAAACTATGGGACGTAGCGGAGTGGCATGAAAGGCTTGCGTGGGGTGGTTATGTTGATATCGGCCTGGGAGGATATGTAAGCAAACACTTTGGAATGTTTGTCAGGCCGATGGTTCAGTATTCAAGATCCGACAACGTCCCAAATACTACATGGGTTGCCTTCTACATGGGGCCGAATTTCTTCTGGGGCAGATCCAACCTGGTCTCGTTTCACTTCAGCCTGGGACCCGGCATATATGTAAATGAATGGGATTCGAGATGGCACCTTGTTGGAGAGATGGGCGTCAGCTTGCGATTGGGGGGGCGATGATTGACCTTCCACTTGCCATTGACACCTGTTTCCACCCCGGAATATAGTCCCCCACCGTCGTGTTATGCATGACGCACTTAATGAAAAGACGTTGACAAAGGAACAGGTTTCCAAGTGGCACTCAAGAAGATCGCTTCCAAAAAGAGTAAAAAAGACGACCTCGATCCATCAAAAGACGAATTCGTCGCAAAATCCATGTCCTTTCTCGACTGGGCGGTGGACCGGCGAAAGCAGATCGGCGCGCTCCTGGCGGTGGCGCTGGTTGCGGCGATCGTCGGAATCATCGTCAACAATATGCGCGAGGCGTCGGCCGCCGAGGCCTCGGCTTCCATCGACAAGGGTCTGGAGGCATCCATGGCGCCGGTCGTGAAAGCGCCGGAGGACCAGCAGATCCCGGCCGAGGTCGACGATGACGACGAGCTGTCTTTCAATACCAGGGAGGCGCGCGCCACCGAGTCTCTCAAGCTCTTCGGGGAGACCTCCAAACAGCAATCCGGCTCTCCCATCGGAATGATCGCCAAGCTGGGCGAAGCAGGCGCAAACTTCGATCTGGGATACTACGACAAGGCTATCGAGGCGTACGAGGAGTTCCTTGCAGCCACGAGTTCCGATACGGAATGGTTGCGATCGAACGCGCTCGAGGGCCTTGGACTGGCGCTCGAGGGCGCCGGAAAGCTCGAGGAGGCGCGCAAGAGCTTCAAGGAAATGAGCGAGTCGGATCAGGGTCGGATCTCGCTGATGGGCAAGTACCACCTTGGACGTATCTCGGAGCAGATGGGTGACAAGAACAGAGCCGGGGCGATGTACCAGGAAGTGATCTCGGCCTTCAAGGATGACGGCCGGTTCGACAGGCTGGACTACCTCTTCATCGAGGCCAGGGAACGACTTCTGCAGATCAACCCCAGGGCCGACGTTCCGAGCATCCCCGGTGGCGGCTTTGGAGATTTCGACCCGGCCATGCTCCAACAACTTATGCGGACACAGGCTGCGGCGGGAGGCGGTCTCAAGTGAAACGCGGCCCAGCCCTGCTTTTCTCCATTCTCGTTGCGCTCACTCAATGGGCGTGCGGTGGCATGCCGTTCGTCGATCCCGACTGGACCTCCAAAGCGGGGAGCCACGTACTTCACCTGAGGTGGATCAAGCACCTGGCTCCGAACTATCCCAACTTCCAGATCCCGGAGATGGTGGAGGAGAACGATCGGTTCAACCCCGTCGAGACAACTTCTGCGGGATTCGATACCGACAAGCGACGCGTCTTCGTGGGCGCCGCCACAGGCGGTCTCTACTGCCTGGACATGGCCAGCGGAGACACGATCTGGCGCTTCGGGCTCATGGATCCCGTCGGATCCACTCCGCTCTACGACTCCCAACGCAAGAGGGTGTACTTCGGAGCCGACGACGGAAATATGTACGCTCTCCATGCCCGATCCGGGCGCAAGCTGTGGTCCGTCAACACCGGCTCGGAGATCCAGCGAACCATTTCGATTTATGAGGACACCCTGTATTTTGCCAACGCGGACAACACCGTGTTGGCCGTGGACCCCCTGGGGGGAGAGATCATCTGGCGATTCAGAAAACCACCGATGGAGGGATTCTCCGCCTCGGGATACGCGGACATAACATTCGACGGAAATCGGCTGATCGCGGCATTCGCGGACGGCACGATCTCCGCTCTGAATCCGGTATCCGGTGCAGAAATCTGGTCGGCGGATCTGGCCTCCGAGATTGTCGCCGCGACCAGGGGCGGCGAGGTCAACCTGATCGACGCTGACGCCACGCCGGTTATTATCGACGGTACAATGGTGGCGGCCTCCGTCGACGGTGGGTTGTTCGGCCTGAGCGTGATCAATGGCAACATTATGTGGACTCGGCCCGATCTGAACATGGTGACCGGGCTCGCGAAGGCGAACGGCATGGCCTTCGCGGTGCGCACCGGAGTGGGACTCGTGGCGGTGGATCCGGGCACGGGCAAGGTACACTGGACCAGCAATTTCGGAGTGGGGGTGATGCAGGATCCGCTGGTTCACGAGGACCTGCTCCTGATCTCGGACAGCGAGGCCGGGCTCTTCGTGGTCTCCACGGCGACGGGTAAGGTGCTCCAGCGGCTCGATCCCAAGACCGGGTTCTTCGCCAGACCCAGCGGTCACGGAGGGTTCATGCTGATAATGGGCAACCGATCGACCCTCTACGCCATGACTGTCAACTGATATCTCGTCAATTTAATGTGGAACCTTTTAGTCCCAAGGCTGTCAAAACAACATTGGCGCGCGTGCATCTGTTTCGTTGACCAGAGATAAGAAAACGGGAGGGAAATTTGAGGGACATCAGACAGCTCAGAATATACGGCCGAGTTGACCTTGATGGAACCCACAGAGCAATCGTTGAGACCAACCTGCCGGATCTCTCAAAACCCAATCAAGACGCAACGCAGAGTCCCTCCTTGCGATTGTCGAGTGAAGATCGCGTATGCGGGTGCATCCTCGCGGAGATCTCCTCTTCCGATGACAACCGGGTTTTTGTCGACAGATACAAGCTCTGGCACCTGGGTCTGAACGACGGAGATCATGTAGAAGCGGAGTTGTTCACTCCGGCGGCGGCGCGAAGAGTCGATATCCGCGCCTCGGTGGAGTTCGGCACACGGGATGCGGTGCGCTTCATAGGAAAGCCGCTGGTGGCCGGTGAAAAGACCGCGCTGTTCACATTCAGCGGAGAACCCAGGGTTTTCACTATCAAGTCCACCGAGCCGAAGGATCTCGTTACGATAACACCCACCACAGAGATCGTGCTCGCCGATACGGAGGCCGAAGCGGCGCCCATAACCTACAAGGACATTGGAGGTCTCGATTACGAGATAAACCTGGTGCGGGAACTGGTGGAGTATCCGCTCAAGTTTGGCGAGGTGTTCGCCCATCTGGGTGTTACGGCGCCCAGGGGAATCATTCTGTACGGTCCTCCCGGAACGGGGAAGACGTTACTGGCGAGGGCCCTTGCCAACCAGGTCGGCGCGCGGTTCTACTCCATCAGCGGTCCTGAAATCTACAGCAAATGGTACGGGAAATCGGAACAGAACCTCCGCAACATCTTCGACGAGGCCACCAAGAACGCGCCGTCGATCGTCGTGATCGACGAACTCGATGCGCTGGTACCTTGCCGGGACAAGACCCACGGCGATCAGGAGCAGCGGATCGTCGCCACGTTCCTCACTCAGATGGACGGTTTACGGGATATGAAGGACGTGGTGGTGCTCGGCACCACCAACCGGATCAACGCTATCGATCCGGCGCTGCGCCGGGGCGGCAGATTCGAAAAGGAGATTCTCATCAGTGTGCCCGATGCCAAGGGTCGCGAAAAGATCCTCGGGATTCACACTCGTCGGATGCCCCTCGAAGATGACGTGGACCTGCAGATCGTTGCAGAAAAGACGAACGGTCATGTGGGCGCCGATCTCGCTTCCCTCTGTCGGGAGGCCGCGTACAACGCGCTGCGCAGGACGGTGCCTCCGGGGGCCTTCGAAACCGGTTCCGGGTTTAATCACGAGCAACTCACGGTCAATCAGGCCGACTTCATGGAGGCCATCCGGACCGTCACGCCGTCGGTGGCGAGGGAGTTCTCCCTGGAGGTGCCCCCGATCACATGGGACGACATCGGAGGATTGAGCGACACAAAGCAATTACTGATAGAGAACATCACAAATGCCGTCTCCAAAAGAGAGGCGTTCGCAAAGGCCGGCATCCGCCCCGCGAGCGGCCTGCTCCTCTACGGGCCGACGGGGACCGGCAAGACCCTCCTGGCGCGTGCGGTGGCATGCGAGTGCGGCACCAACTTCATTGCGGTGAGGGGCTCGGAACTGCGTAGCCGCTGGCTGGGTGAGGCGGAGGAGCAGATCCGTTTTCTCTTTTCGAGGGCGCGGCTCCTCGCTCCGTGTGTCATCTTCTTCGACGAGATTGACTCGGCGATACCCATCAGGGGAAAGGACATCACCGGATCGAGCGATTCGATAGTCAATCAACTCCTCCTGGAGATGGACGGCATAGAGGATCAGGGCGGGGTCTTCGTGATGGGCGCAACAAATCGCGTGGATGCGGTGGATCCGGCGGCCCTTCGATCCGGGAGATTCGATTACCACGTGGCCGTACCCATGCCCGACTCGGAAGCTCGCACGTCGATCTTCAGGGTACATCTGAAGGGAAAGCCGGTCGGGCAAGATCTGGATCTTCGACTACTTGCAGAGTCGAGTGAGGGATTCAACGGTGCGCAGATCGCCGAGGTCTGTCGCGAAGCTGCGCATAAAGCGTTGAGAGAAGCGGACTATGACCCGGATCGCATGAATCTGACCCTGGCGCACCTGGACGAGGCCATCAAACGGGTCAGGCGAACCTGCGAAGTCACTCTCTCAAGCAGCCCCCAAAGGAGCTCATGAGAAAATGAAAACCGCAGCCCTCCTTGCATTTGCTACGGTCATGGTCCTTGCAACGCCGATCGCCGTCGCGGACTTCGACAGGAAGAGCCCGGAGGCTTCGGTGGACACTCGGTCAATCGACATCGTCATCTTGTGGAATACAGATGCCTTTCCTCCCCCGGACGCGGGAAAGTTCGCTGCGTTTCTGGGTACTCTCAGGAAGAGCGATCGTATCGCGGTGTCAATGCTGGATGCGAAGACCACGGTCGCCCTCCCCATGCAGAGCTTCTCGCAAGGTGGAGGCCTGAGCGCTTCATACAAGATGCTGGAGGCGTTGAAGTCCGGCGACGCCGTGAGGTCGCTGGAAAACGGTGTCGCAGCGGTAGCCGAATATCTGGAGTTCCAGAAACGAAAAAATGCGGTGAATGCGATCATCATCGTAGGCGGAGGAAGCGGAGGGGACCCGGACGCTGGTGTGAAGCAGATATCCGATAAGGTTCTCTCGTCCCTGCTCATGAAGGAAATTGTCATCCACGCGCTCGTCACCGACGACGAGATCTCCGGAGTGGCCCGGACACTCGCCGCTTCGACGGGCGGCAAGACCCTCGAGATCCCACAGAGCACTGATGTCACAAAGTCGCTCGCCCTGCTCTACGATTCACTCCAGCTTCGCGCGCTCGAACTTTCGAAGGACAAGTCGAGCGAGGTGGAGTTGGAGGTGGACTATCGATACCTGGATGAAAAGGTGGACACCCCCGATCAGGCCGTAGCCATTGACAGGGTGGCGACGACCCCAAAACCGGTAGCCCCGGGTCCTTCGAGTTCGCTTACGAATGTCCTCCTTGTCGTCATTGTGATTCTCAACCTCGCGCTCATGTTCCTTGTCTTCCGCAATCGAGGACGCACTCGCGGCACACATGAACCGGGCCAGTCGGAGAAGTCGAAGCGGCTCAACGAGTCGCCGTCATTCTCCAGATTGACCATGGATCTCAACCGCTTCCGCCAGTCATTCAACGACGCGGAGAAACGCCTAGACGCACTCGGTCTCGATCTGGAGGACTACGGCATCGAGAGCTGGGACATGGAGAAGAAGCTCATGGACGAGTACGTGGCAATTACCGGCCGACTCTTCCTGCTCCTCGACCACTTGAAGATCTTAAGCAGCTCGGCCGATACCGACGACGCCTCGGTTCGGCTGGAGCGCAAGATCACCCGCCTGCTCGAAGACTCGCGGATAGAGGAAATGGAATCCGAGGAAGGAAATCTCTTCAACGGCAAGCGGCACATCCACGCGGGTGAACGCTACGACCCGGCCCCGCCCGGCACGATCCTCGAGGTAACCAGAAAGGGCTACCTCAGGGCCGACGGTATGCTGCACGGTGAGTCATTCATCCTCAGACCCGCGGAGGTGATCGTGAGCCAGAGAGATGAAAACCAGGATGGAGATGAGCGATGAGCAAGGCGATAGGGATAGACCTGGGAACGTACAATTCGGCTGCGGCAGTCGCCCTTGGCAGAAACCGCGTGGCCATGATCGAAAGCAAGTACGGAAAAACGCTCTACGGGAAGAACTTCCCCTCCTTCGTACTCTTCGATCACAACGGCGTAAAGCAGCTGGTCGGCCAGCGGGCCCGGGAGGAGATCAGGCTCAACCCGAAGCTCGTGGTCTGGGGCGTCAAGCGACTGGTGGGCCTCTCGTACCAGCAGGCAAAAGAACTGAAGGAGCTGGACCGGTTCGCGTACGACATCGAAGAGGGTTCGGGCGGCAGCATCCTGATCCGCGTGGGGCAGGAGCGCTTCTCCCCATCCCATATACTCGAGTACATTCTCCGCGAGATCAAGGAAGATGCCGAAAACTCATCCGTCAACCCGCTTCTGGGTGGCACGATCGACAAGGCGGTCATCAGTATCCCTGCCTACTTCAAAGCGATCAGGACGTCGCCGATCATTGAGGCGGCACGCCACGCGGGCTTCGAGGAGGTGGACACTATCGCCGAGCCGACCGCTGCGGCGATCAATTACTGTGTTGACATCCAGACCGAGGCCAACCTCCTGGCTTTCGACATCGGCGCGGGGACCCTGGATGTCACGGTCATGATGGTCGTCAACGAAAAGGGAGAGCTGATTCCCGGCGAGCTCTGTACCTCCGGCCACGAAGCGCTCGGCGGAATCGATATGGATGATCGTCTTATCGCGCACATTATTGACAAGTACGACCTCGAGGGAATCAGGGACGACCCGACGCAGATGTCGATCCTCACCGAGGAGGTGGAGAAGGCCAAGATCAGGTTGTCGACACGACAGAAGACTCCTCTGGATCTCCCGGGCGATCGCTCCGAGGAGATGACCCGTGGGGAGCTGGAGGAGGTGCTCAAAGCACTGCTCGATAAGTGCCGTGGTCCCATCGGTGTCGCGCTGCGCCAGTCCGGGCTCGAGGCGAGCGACATGGACCGGGTGTTGTTCATCGGTGGACCGTCCAACATGCCGTGTGTGAGGAGGTTGGTGAAGGAAGAGCTCATGAAACTGGGTGTCGGGGAGTCTCTGATCACGCCGATTGACGAGATGGACAGTGAGGGGCTGCCGGTGGATCCGATGGAGTGTGTGGCGAAGGGGGCGTCGCTCAAGGCGGGGAAGATCATCGAACCCATAGGGAAGGTGATAGCGGAAGGATACGGGACCATCTACGGTCCCGTGGAGGGAGAGAATGACTACTACGAGCCTATCATCAAGGAGAACTCCCACTACCCCATATCCGGCACGAGCTTGCTGTGTCACGGCGATCCCAGGGCACTGGAGGTGCCCATCGCCCTCGTTGCCAAACGTCCGGACGTAGAAAAGTCAACCGATGAGAAGACTATCTATCGTTATGAATACCTGGGTAACTACACACTCGGGATCACTCCACAGCGTCGTCTCCCCTCGGTGGAGATTCAGCTAAAGGTCACCGACGACAAGCGCGTTGTCGCGGGACTCATCCACACTCAGACACGCCAGCAGGTAAGATACGAGGGACTCGATCTGCTCACCGGGCAGGACATTTCCCTCCAGGAGCACACGCCGCCGCGATCATGGCGACTTGCGGACATCGACGTCTTGAACGAGACAGTGACCCATCGTGAGGGGAGCTGGACCGCAGAACACCTGGAGCACCACCTTCACGTGGCTGCAGAGGCCCTCGCGCTTGTAAAGGACGCCCAGAGCGACAAGCTTGAGCGAGCGGTAAAGAGAGTAGAGGAAGCCGTGAAGCGCGCCGTCGATCTCGAAAAGGGAGGAAATCCCAACGATGACTGCCCCAACATCTCCAACCGCACAAAGGAACTTCTCGATATGTTACAGCAACCCGGTATCAGGCAGATAACGCGGGATGAGTTCAGAAGGTACATGGAGCAGTTGATAAAAGTAGCGAGGATGACTTGAGTAGATGCCATCGCTCGAAGTCACCAAGATACTCGCCCAGGTAAACGGCGGTCTGTACGAGGAGGCCCTCAACCTCTCCGTCGACGCGACGCGGGCCGAGATCAACCGGGCGCACATCCGCCGTCTCCACGAGTTCAGCGACAATCCAACCGTAAGAGAAGCCCTCAACAAGGTAAAGGGGATCATCACCACCGAGGGAGTTTGCGACAAGGCGCGCCGCCTCGTGAGACTGGACAAAAGGGAAGCTGCCCTCGCCTTCTTGATCCGATCGATCGATGACGAATCGGACGCGGAGGAGCACCATTTGCTGGGCTATATCTTCAGCCGGCTCGGCCGAAACGGGGAGGCACGCACCCACCTGGAGAAGGCCGCAGAGCTCCGCGGCGACGCCCTGGACTACCTCTGGCTGGGAAGCACTTACGAGCGGCTGGACATGTTCAATGAGGCGATAGCCTGCTATGAGAGCGCGGTTCGCCAGCGGGGTGACGCGGAGGAGTGCCGTCAGCTGGGCAATATCCTCATCCGGATGGAGCGTTTCGATGAGGCCCTGCCCCTCTTGAACCGGGCGGCCAACCTGGGCGCAATGGATCACGATCTCGAGGAGAAGCGCAGGACATTGCTTCACAAGCGGCGTGTTCAACGCGTGAAGCGAATGGGCAAACGGGCCTTGGAACAGGTGAGAGCCTCCTCACCGAGTCTGGTGCTGAGCCTGGCCGCCGGAACTGTCGTTGTTGTAGGGATATTGCTTTTTCTACTCTGGGGATAGACCAGGAACCTAACAATTGTTTTTTTCAACAATGAATGGCCATGATGTGGCAAAATAGCATTCGGATGCAATCCAATGTTGGTGGATGTACAAGACATAAGGAGCCCCAAGCATGTTGCAAAGAATTTTTTTACACCTGGTTATTGGATTGATCATGGTCTGGTGTTTTTCGTCTTGCGCAGAGAGCACTGACGCTTTCAATGACGACAACGGAAGTGATTCGGATTCCGATTCCGACACGGATGCCGACACGGATACCGACACCGACACTGACACGGATACCGATACCGACACGGACACCGATACGGATACCGATACGGATACCGATACGGACACCGACACGGACACTGATACGGATACTGATACCGATACGGATTTGGGGGCAACCTGCGGCAATCCCATAGTGG
>JAUXHN010000161.1 GCA_030621515.1 Deltaproteobacteria bacterium
AGATATCCGGTCACGCCTCCCGAACCCTCCAGCTTGGCGCCGAACGCGGCGTTCTGGGCCGCCCGCGCCAGAACGTTTGCCGGGCTCAGCCCTCCGATGTCCGCCGCGTGCAGAACGGCGATCAGCGTCAGGCCGAGCGGCGACAGTGTGTAGGTGTTGTCTACCGCGCGCAGGTTCAGCCACGCTCCTTCCTTGAGTGAACGAACGATTCCATCTATTCTCGATGGATCGAGAAATGCGGCGCACGATCGAATTCTTTCGATTGTGAATCTCCCGGAAGTGCGGGACAGTTCGTGAAGAACCATCAGCTTCAGACACGTGTCCAGCTCGTTCATCGAGAACAAGGCTCTGATCAAAGGGAAGACCGGCAAGATGCCTCTTGCAAAACCGTAGGCCTCGACGCTTTCCAGGTTCACATCTCCGACAAGCGCTTGACCAACATCGTCGACAAGGTTGTTCTCGTCTTCTCGCATCGCTCCATTATTCGCGAATCAGTAAGTTCTGACAACGTCCAAGGAAATCGTTCCGGTAGGTCACACCAAAATCAGGAGGAATCCTGCTCCCGCAGCGCTTCCATTGTCCATTCTACTGCCTCACTCTCCGAGCAATTTGCAAAACGTGGAAATTCAATCGCTCAAAACGGCTTCTTTTGCTATGGTCCCCTCCCACGTTTGCGGAGGAAAATATGGACCTGGAACTCGAAAAAACAATTGAAGCGCGCGCAGCGGTGCTCAGGACCATCAAGGAGGACCTGATCACACGGCTGAATCTCGCATACGAGCCCGACGACCTTCACGAGGATATATCACTGCTCGGCTCCGGACTCGGCCTCGATTCCCTGGACGCCCTCGAGGTTATCCTGGGAATAGAGCACTCCTTCGGGGTAAAGATCGCCGACGACAACATAGGCATACTGCGCTCCATCAACACAATTGCCGACTATGTCATGGCCGAAAAGGGAAAGAACGAGGAGGTGCAGTCATGAGAGTATCTCCCATCAGGAAACTGCTCGCGGACAGGGGCGCCGTCTTCGGTGAGCGCGCCGGCGTTGAGATACCCCTCCGCTTCTCGGGCGCAGATAAGGAATACTCGGCGGTTCGCGACGCGGCGGGTCTTTGCGACTTCTCGTTCATGACGAGGTGCCGGGTTCCCGAGGACGGATTGGATGTGCTCGAGCAATACGCCTGCGGGTCGGTCGCCAATATACGGTTCGGGCGCGTGCTACACACGATGGCGGTGAACGACGACGGTATGCTCGAGTCCGATGTTTACATTGCCAACGACGACGAGAACCTGATCATGCTCTGCGAATCCCTGATCGATGACGAGGCCGCCACCGCAGTTCTCGAAGGGATGGGCGCCTCGAAAGAGGGCCTCGAAGACATGAGCGAGTCAACCGCCGTCTTCGGGCTCGACGGCCTGAACGCGTGGGCCATCGCCAGGGATCTCTTCGGCACGGACGTGCTCGGTCTGCCTTACCTTTCAATCGAAAACTACGAACTCGACGACGTGGAAATCAAGCTGATCCGGGGCGGCAAGACCTCCGAGTTCGGCTACCTGTTCATCGTCCCGGTTCGCCAAGCGGCCGCGATATGGGAACGCATCGAGAAGGCCGGCGAGCCCCATGGTCTCGTACCCGTGGGCACGGAAGCTCACTCCATGCTCAGGCTGGACGGACGCTTCTTCAACATATACGAGGAGGGCGCGAGGGTCTCGGATCCTCTCCCCCTGGGCCTCCAGTGGATGATCGACTTCGACGGCGACGATTTCAGGGGCAAGGCTGCCATCCTGGAGCGCAGGACGAAGGGATTGGAAAACAAGATCATCGGCGTGACGCCGTCGGATCCCGGCGGTGTGCTGGAAATCGGGGACGAGATCGCGCACCGGGGCGAGACGGTGGCAAAGGTGGTGGCGGCAACATACTCGCCAACCTTGAAAAAACGCATCGGACTCGCGCTCTTCGAGTTGCCGTACGCATACTCTGGCCTGACCCTCGAGGGCGTCGACGGGCTCCTCATCGAGACCATCTCCATGCCGCCCTTCATGCCAAGGAGCCTCGGCGTCAAGCTCGACGAGATGTAAAGGAGGCGCAACCATGGGAAAGATCATCACCCGCCGTGTGGACGTAAAAGTTGAGTTTCACCACGTTGACATGATGCAGGTGGTGCACAATTCGCACTACTTCCGGTGGTTCGAGCTCGGACGCATGAAGATTCTCGAGGACGTATTTCCCATGTCCTGGGCGATGGAGAACAAGATCGCCACGCCGGTGGTGATGAACCACTGCGACTACCTGTGGCCCGCTACCTACGGGGACGATCTGATTGTCACCACACGCCATCGGAAAGTGGATCTTTGGGAAGGCCGCTTCCTCTACGAGCACTCCATCTCCAACAGGAAAACCAAGGTAGTGCTGTGCAACGGGCAATCCGCCGTGACTGTGGTGGACATGGGCACGGCCCGACTCGTCAAGGAAATCCCGACCGACGTCTGGGCGCGGTACCTGGCGCTGGAGTAGCCCGGGGGACAAGCGAGTCCATCAATATTTCCACGCGAAAAATGACCCGCTTGACGAGAAAAGCCTAAAGCGCGAGTATCCTTTCCGTGACCAAGACAACTCCAGATCTTCCTTCTCAATTTGGTCCGTACTACCTGTTCGACCTCATCGGCAAGGGTGGGATGGCCGAGATTTTCCTTTCCAAGACCTACACGAGCCTTGGAACAGAGCGCCTCTGCGTCATCAAGCGCATCCTGCCCCACCTCAACAAGGACACGAGTTTTTGCGAGATGCTCATCAAGGAGGCCAAGCTGTGTGCCCGGCTCTCCCACGCCAATGTGGTCCAGACGAACGAACTCGGTCAGATCGACGGGCAGTTCTACATCGCCATGGAGTATGTGGAGGGTGTCGATCTGAACCGGCTCCTCGGTTTGCTGTCCCGCGCCCGGATCTCCCTGCCGCTCCAATTCGCGCTCTATATCATCATCGAGGCGCTGCGGGGACTCGACTATGCCCATCGGCTGCACGACGACAACGGTAAACTTCTGGGCATCATCCACAGGGACGTGTCACCCACCAACGTGCTGATCTCCGCCGAGGGGGATGTCAAGCTGTGCGACTTCGGTATCGCCAAGGTCGCCCTCGATGACATGGGGGCAGAACACCGCCTGGACGAGTACCACCTGAAGGGCAAGGTCGCCTATATGGCGCCCGAACACGTGGCGGGAGCGGAGATCGATTGTCGCGCCGATCTCTTCGCGGCGGGGATCCTCATGTGGGAACTCCTGTCCGGAAGACGCCTGTACAAGACAAAGGATGAGGACGAGACCCTCCGCCGGGCGAAAGCGGCGCAAATACCGCCTCTCGTCGACCGGGAGTTCCCCAAATTTGAGATGCTCTCGCGGATAGTTCAAAAGGCGCTTTCCAGGAATCCGGACGATCGTTTTCAGAGCGGGCAGGAATTCATCCAGGCCATCGATGACTACATGCACCTGTCCGGCCAGGTAATCTCACACCTGCGATTCTCCAACTTCCTGATGGACAACTTCGGCGAAAGCCTCATGGCCCAGCGCAGGGAACGCGAACGACAACTGGCCCAGCTGATGGATCTGCACGATCCCATTTCGCGCAGGGATTCCATTCCCGCCATTCCGGTGGATGGCTCCACCGGCATAGGGTTCTCTCTCAAGGAGAACCCCATCACCGCCTCATTGCTGGCAGAGGAATACGACGACGACGATCTCGTGGACGAGATGTTCGAACAGGCGAAGTCCATTCCGCCCGAGCCTCCGCTTGCGGACGAGAAGAAACAGGTTTCGCCCGGCAGGGCTCGCCGGGATTCGAGCCGGCCTCCCGCCGTTGGATCGGTGCGCCTCGACGGGACGACAGGCTCCGCTGAAAGAACGGGCAGGATCGGGTTGGTTGCCGCCGGAATCGTTCTGGCGATCGCGGGCACCGCGGCCGTCGCCTATTTCCTGGGTTATATCTGAACCCCAAGAAGGTTCTTCCGGACCCCACCACCCAAGCCCACAGGGCTTGCGCGAAGCGCATCGTTGCCGTGGCGTTTACGCCGCGGTATGCCACCTACTTCTTCAACAGGTTCGCGAAGGGGTTGTGGGAGAACTGCGCCTTGTCCTTCTTTTCCGGGGGCCGGCCGCCTTGCCGTTTCGACGCCGCGTCGGTTTTGGCGGTGAATGAGATCCTCCCGCGCTCGAGATCCATTTCCATCACGCGGACCTTGATCTTGTCGCCTACCTTGACGATGTCGTTTGGATCCTTGACGAACCGATCGGCGAGCTGGGAGATGTGAACCAGCCCGTCCCGATGCACGCCCACATCCACGAACGCGCCAAAGTTAGTAACGTTGGTAACCACGCCCTCCAGCTCCATCCCCTGCTGGAGATCTTCCAGGGCGTTGATATCATCACGGAACGCAGGTGGCTCGAATTCGTCCCGTGGATCACGCCCGGGTTTCTTCAGTTCGTCGACGATATCCCGCAAAGTGGGCTCACCCGCTGTGCCACCCACGTATCTGTTGATGTCTATCCGGTCGGGCAACTCCTCGTCCCCGACGAGCGCGGACAGCTCGACCCCCATGTCCACTGCGATCTTTTCAACCAACTCATATCGCTCCGGATGAACCGCCGACGCGTCCAGAGGATTCTCCCCAAAGCGAATTCTCAAAAATCCCGCCGCCTGTTCAAACGCCTTGCGGCCGAGCTTCTTGACTTTCAGAAGCTGGCGCCTGCTCTTGAACTCTCCGTTGTCCTTCCTGAACTCGATAATATTCTGTGCGATCTTCGGCCCTATGCCGGCCACCCGCGCGAGCAATGGAGCGCTCGTGGTGTTCAGATCTACCCCGACACCGTTGACGCAGCTCTCGACAACCTCTTCGAGCTTCTTGCCGAGCAACGGTTGGTGTACGTCGTGTTGGTACTGGCCCACTCCTATCGCTCTGGGTTCGATCTTTACCAGCTCCGCCAGCGGATCCTGAAGCCTCCGGGCTATCGAGATGGCCCCGCGAACCGTCAAGTCCAGCTGGGGGAATTCCTTCCCGGCCAGCTCCGAAGCACTGTAGACACTCGCCCCCGCCTCGCTGACCTGCACCACCATCGTCTTGGTATCACCCACCGATTTCAGGGACTCCTTTACGAACTTCTCGGTCTCCCTGCCTCCGGTTCCATTCCCAACGGCGATTGCAACGGGAGCGTTCTTCTTGACGAAGCCAAGGAGCTCCTCTCTCCCGGTTTTCGCCGCCCTGTCCCCCTGAACGATGTTGAAGGTCATGTTCCCACAGAAGGTCCCGGTCGCATCCACTGCGGCGCACTTGCACCCTGTGCGCAGGCCCGGATCCACACCGATGACGGGTTTTCCTCCCAGCGGCGCCGCCAGCAGCAGCGCCCGGAGATTCCTGGCGAACACGTCCACCGCGTCCCTGTCCGCCAAGAGCTTCAGATCTATTCGGATGTCGCTCTCGACGCTGGTCGAGATGAGCCTCTTGTAGCCGTCCTCGATCGCGTTGCGCATCTGACCGCAGAACGGAGAATTTTCATTGAAGCCCATCAAATCCAGAATGTTCTCGATGAGCCGCTCGCCGTTTACCGAAACCCCGGTCTTCAGCACTCCCTCGCGCTCACCCCGCCGAACCGCCAGGAAACGATGGGACGGTATCGACGCCACAGGTTCGCGGTAGTCGAAGTAGTCCTTGAACTTTTTACCCTCTTCCCTCCTGTCCTTGACGACCTTCGAAACCAGGATCCCATCGTGCGCAAACGCCTCCCTGACCACCGCCCGAACATCGGCGATCGAAGCCGCGATATCCGCGACGATATCCCGAGCGCCGGCCAGCGCCGCCTCCGCGTCATCAACACCCTTTTCGTCGTCGATGAATTGAGCCGCCTCCGCAACGGGATCTCCATCCTTCGGCTGCGCCGCGATGCGCAAGGCCAACGGCTCCAGTCCCTTTTCCTTTGCGACGGTCGCCCTCGTCCGGCGTTTTTTCTTGTACGGGAGATAGAGATCCTCGAGGGCTGACTTCACCCGGCACTGGAGGATCTTCGCCTTCAGCTCGTCGGTGAGCTTTCCCTGCTCCTCTATGGAAGACAATATCGTCTGTCTTCTTTTCTCCAGCTCCTCCATGTATACGGCGCGCTCTTCGACAGCCCGAATCTGAATCTCATCGAGACTGCCCGTGGCCTCTTTTCTATAGCGCGCTATGAAGGGCACCGTGTTCCCGTCGCGAAGCAGCTTCACCACCGCCTCCACGCTCGAGCCGGGCAGTTGCAGCTCCTTTGAGATGAAGGGAACGGGATTGAACTCGACTGTCTGCGTCATTATTTTGGCATTTGGCACATTAAGCAGGCTACCCATCAGTCGCAACCGCCGCAACCCGTTTTCGTTTTTCCCCGTTCGGGCGCCGTTGACGATATACTTGAAAAACCAAAGAGAGGTGCAAGATGGTTATTCTTCGAGCAAGCGTTGCGGTTTGTCTACTGATCACCCTGTTCGTTGTCGGGTGCTCGAACGTCCCGTCGAACAGTGACGGCGGGACCGCCGACACCGATACCGATACGGACACCGACGGCGATACGGACACCGATTCGGATACAGACAGCGACACCGATACCGACACGGACACCTATATCTACGGAGAACCTTGTGCCGGCGAAGTGGAGGTCGATGGAGTATTCTGGTGTCGTTGCGACGTTGGCCAGACATGGAACGGCGAGACTTGCGAAGGAGATTCGAAATCTTTTATTTGGGAGTCCGCATTGGAAAGTTGCCCAGATGGTTACTTCCCAGCCTTCAACTTCTATTATGCCGAACTGCTCGGCAACTGCGTTGGGGATTTCGATGTCGATGACTGGATTACTTGTGACCGCTGCGACCAGAGCGATTCTTGTATTTCCGTTTTTGGATATACTCCTCAGAGCTTTTGGACGGCAAACGGCTATGACGGGGAAGCGGACCTGGCCTGGGCAGTGGACTTGCATAATGGCTATTTTGTCGCTATCGAAATGGGTAACACACGGTTTGTTCGTTGCATTGGATATTAGTGATGGAGAAAACAAAAAAGGAAAATGAAGGTTGCGATGAAAAAAAACAATGCCCAGCATAAGATGTTCGCGATTATATCTGCAATTGCCGGTTTTCTTATTTTATCAGCCCTTGCCGGTTGCGATGCGGATTCTGTCGGGCAATCCAACGAAGATATGATCCTCGATCTATCCGATCCCGATGTCATTGCGGCATTGTTCAGCGCCAGCGAGGGCTACGACCCCTCGGCTGATGAGGATTCCGAAGAGCCGAAATTGAAGGCACTCGATGCGGATGAACCGAAGACAGTGTGGTGTTTACCCCTGAATTGCGACGAAGATAAGGACGGATTTGCCTGGGAGTGCGACAAATACAAATATGATCCCACTGGAACCTTTGTTATTCACAAAGGAAATGTTAAAGACTGTCAATTTTGCAACACAGATTGCACCAATTGTGTTGCCAAGGAATATGAGTGTCCAGATGAAGATCATTGTATGTGTCCTGGAGTGATCGATCAGGACCTTGCAATCCAATTTACGGAGAAAAGAAGATGCGATCATGCATCTTATTTATTTGATGGCATAGATTATCCCGTATATCCTGATGCAATGGAAAAGCTATTCCACGAGTATATGACTCCGACTTCTCCCCTGGAACCGCGAGAGTATAGGCAAATAAGGCCTCGTCAAAGTGAAAGAGCTTTCTACGGAGTGGATGACGATTGCGATGAGTACGTCGATGAAACTGAATACGTATACAAGGAGTTCGGCAATGAAGTCAGAGATGACGGTTTTACGGTAAGGGCGGTAATCAATGATTTCGTTATCAGGCAAAACGCAAATTACATTATAGCCGTAGTTTACGAACTCGATAATATCAATGAAGATGACCAGAAGTTAATAATGCGGGGTATATTGCCGAGGGAGTGGGAGTGGTACCATTGGGTTTACAAACATAAAAAGATGTTCGGATTTCCCTATAATGGGGACCACAGAGTGGACTTGGAGATTCGTGACAAGCTGGCGTTTGGTAACGAAAATAAAGTGTACGCTGTTGGGCTTGCGTATTTTCGTTTGATTCCGACCCCTTGGGGTGTTTGGGCAAGGCAAATCGGTTGTGTCGACAGTAGTGGAAGTCCCGATTATTCATTTATGTTCACCGGCGGAACATGTAGTAAAAGGAACAGAATAACATCTGACATTTACTATGTAGCTGTGGGGACCTCTGTCGATAATACCG
The DNA here is from genome assembly GCA_030621515.1 of Deltaproteobacteria bacterium. Taxonomy (GTDB): domain Bacteria; phylum Myxococcota_A; class Polyangia; order JAAYKL01; family JAAYKL01; genus JAUVAN01. The sequence goes on from JAUXHN010000161.1 coordinate 8,276, forward strand.
CGCTCCATCCCAAATTGACCAAGCTCCGTACTGCGGTAACCAATCGGGCAATATATGAATGGAATCTATCTGAGCGCGGTCTTGTGGGTGGCCAGGATTTGGACGACTTGAATTATAGCCCCTCGCCTCCAATGCCATATAATCCATGGGTAGACATTGAACTTCCAAACGGCACTTACCCTGCGGTAGTAGGTGGTGCGTCACCAGCGAAGGCGCCGGACGGTACCAGATATACTGCCGATTACGGTGAAAGCTGGTGCACCGAATTCGCATCGTCAGTCTTCCATTGGGTCTCGTCAGAAGTGCCTGTTAAGCCATACATCGAAAACATGACGGACTGGTTCTACATGGATGCGATAATGCGATGGGACGACAATGCTCGGGAAATCATCTTTTACGATAGAGGAGAGGCCTACGGAAGTTACCTGGTAATGAACGCCCGTGGTGATGCAACAGGGGTGTACGGCAGTCACGGTGGAATCTTTCTTGGGCTTGATGGTGAATTGAAAAACGTTTGGCGGCTGCATGGATGCTCAGACCGACGAATTGTTATCGATAACGAATACAAGTATAACAAGATGGACAATACAGATACTTGGTACTATTTTATGGGAATAGGGCAATTTACGGACCAAGATCCTGACTTATTGCCATATTGACTCCAGGTCGACGCGGTTCGACTGGTGATTGAGTTTCTTCAAAACACGTAGAATACTGAACCCATGTGCAGGCTTTGGGCGTCCTGGGGAAGTTGAGGGGCTTCCTGGGAGCAGTTCTGGTCGTTCTGGGACCGGTTTTGCTGAACCCATGTGCAGTAATACGGCCTTCCTGGGGGAGTCGGGGGGCTTCCTGGGGCTGCCTGCGGGTTCCCTTGGGGGTTTTAGAGAGTTCTGGGGAAACTGGGTTGAAAAAGAATTAAGGAGCGTCGGTTATCTCGACCGTTTCTTCGGTTTTATTGGAAGAACCGCTCTTTCGACGGAAGTATGCGCTTCCATAACCGACAGCCCGCTGTTCGTCTCTCCAGAAGACATACCGGCCGCACTCGCGGATCTCGTCGACGGACTCCTTGAGGAAGGTGTAGGCCTTGTCGCGCAGGATCTTGGCCCCCTTGTCGATGGCCTTCTCGCCATGGGCGACGCCGAGGAGGGAGGCGAGTTCGTCGCTCTTTTGCTCGGCCTCGTCGAGGAGATTCATGTCGAAGTTGATGGCGACGAGAGGCTCGGGGTTGTTCTTGCCGTGGACGCCTAGCCCGGATAATTCCCAACGCTGCTGATTAATAGTGGGGATCCCTCACGTAACTGGTTAAATAGATTTGCGATTTCAATCTAGCCAGACACGGAGGGCCCCGTGACAGAGTGTACTACGCAACTCACCCTTTTGGACCACCCCGAAAAACGAATCGATGTCGATTTTTCCGCGCCGCAGATTTCCAGCGACGGAGGCCTGTTGCTGCTTCGACGAGCCGAAAGCGTCACGCGAATATGCGAGAAGATCGCGTCGTTGCTGCCTGACAGCCGCGACCAGAGCAAGGTCGTCCACTCACGGACAGAGCAAATCATGCAGCGCGCCTTCATGATCGCCTGCGGCTACGAGGACTGCAACGACGCCGACTCCCTGCGACACGACCCTCTTTTCAAAACGGTTTGCGACAGTACGCCTCGTGACGAGAACGGGCTCTCATGCCAGTCGACACTTTCGCGACTCGAGAACCTCGTCGGCCCGAGGACCGTCGTGCAGGTCCAGC
>JAUXHN010000214.1 GCA_030621515.1 Deltaproteobacteria bacterium
GAGACGTGGGCCGATAGATCGGTCACAAGCGCCGCGAAGAGACTCTGCTCCAGCTCCCTTCGCCGCTCGTCCGCCGTGTGCACCCTGGCCTCCCACTCCTCCAGTTCGGGGGTGATGAAGCGCTCGCCGTTGACCAGCGTCTGCTTGCGGATGTAGTCGTCCGGCACGAGCTTGAGGTTGGCCTTGCTGACCAGGATGAAGTAACCGAAGACCTTGTTGAAGGAGACCCGCAGGGAGCTGATGCCGGTGCGTTTACGCTCCCTTGTTTCAAGGGACGCGATGAAGTCCTTGGCCGTGGCGGCGGTTCGTGTCAGGTCGTCCAGAGTCTCGTCGAAACCTTCCCTGAAGACTCCGCCGTCTTTCAGGCCGACCGGGGGCTCGTCGACCAGCGCCGTCGACAGGGATGCGCACAGATCCTCGGCTCGATCCAGGCCGGGCCCGAGGATATCCTCCGCGTCCGTCGTGGGGCGGGAGGCGAGCAGGTCGTCAAGATCGGGGATGGTCGAGAGGGAACCGCGCAGCACGCCGAGATCCCTGGGGGTGACGGCCTTCATGCCTATGCGCGCGGCGATGCGCTCGATGTCTGCTATTTTGGTCATCGCTTCCAGCACGTCGTCGCGGAAGGCGGCATCCCGGTAGAAGAGGTCCACTCGATCGAGCCGACGTCGGATGGCGGTAACGTCGCACAGGGGATAGTTGATCCACCGGCGCAGAAGACGCCCTCCCATTCCGGTGCGGGTGCGATCCAGGAACCAGAGAAGGGAGCCCTTCTTCTCTCCCTCGCCGGTCCGGACGAGCTCCAGGTGGGACTTGGTAGCCTCATCGATGATCATGTGATCGGTGACATCGTACGGGACGAATCGATGCACCGGCAGAATGTCTTTCGGTCGTGTGGATTGCACGTAGGCCACAGCCGCGCCGGCTGCCCGGGCGAGGAGATCGTCCCTGGAAAAGATCCGTTCCGCTTCTTCCATTCCGAGCCCATCTTGAAGCACGCTGGTCGCGATCGACGCCTCGAAGAGAGTGTCGTCCCCCACGGTGACGTAGCAGCGCGGGAGGAGCGAACCGATGTCCGCGAGGGATTCCTTGAATTGCGCGGGAATCAGAATTTCCCTGGGCTCCAGTCGATAGATCTCGGAAGCCAGGGCGCCGATCCCGTTGACTCGCGTCCCACGGAACTCGAAGGTGGAAGCGTCGATGACCGCAACAGCGGCGGATACGGCGCCGGACTTGCCGTCACCCGACGGGAGCACCGCAGCGAGGAAGTTGTTGGCCTTTGTGTCCAGGTTTTCCTCGTCGAGCACCACCCCCGGAGTGATGACGCGCACCACCTCCCGCTTCACCAGCCCTTTCACCTTGGAGGGATCCTCCATCTGGTCGCAGACGGCCACCTTGTGACCCTGGTCGATGAGGCGAGCTATGTACGAGAGCGCCGCGTGATGGGGCACGCCCGCCATGGGGATTGGATCGGGATCGTTCTTGTTGCGGCTGGTGAGGGTCAGGTCGAGAGACTGCGCCGCGATGACCGCGTCCTCGAAGAACATCTCGTAGAAATCGCCCATTCGATAGAACAGGATGGCGTCAGGGTATTGGTCCTTGACCGACATGTACTGCCGCATCATCGGCGTGGACGACGGGTCCTTCTTGGCGCTGTTCTTCTGTCTGGCCATCGGTGCGGGTTTATAACACGGCCCGGTGGTCCGGGTAAGTGATCATTCGATGATCGGGCGGGTTTCGATCATGCTGCCAGGTGAATCTCGATAGGCTTGGAGCCCCTCCCGGCTTCCTTGTGAAGCTCGCGATACAGCTTACCGATGGCGGTTGGTTTCAGCGACAGGCGATCAAGGATGAAGAGCCGGATGTCTTTCTCCACCGCCCACTTCATGGCGGTCGCTTCATCGCCTGTATTCTCCCACTTGATGACGGCAGGATGGCTTACGGAGAACCTGTCACCGAACTGGGCCAACGTCATCCCGAAGTAACTGCGAATAAAGTGAATCTCGTTCCCGGCCAACCGGACCGGCTTATACGCCAGCGCCTCGACGACGTCTTTCTGCAGCTTGTTGTAGTCCACGAAAGGAGTCCACGCTCTACGAACCTTGCGCATCGTTACATCGAGGAGGACCACCGGAAACCCGAATCCGGAGTATACAAAACGCTTCTGGATTTTATTTTTCATGGTTATCCTTTCCAGGCACTAGTCATCGGCGTCCAGGTCGATGGCCGTGATAATGAGCATGCCGGTCTCGTTTTCAAAAGAAACCACGATCCGCAGGCGTCTGTTGTCGACCGTCTTCCCGCGAATCGAGTAACTCCAGGCCTTGTATAGCTCCTCGTACTTGTCCTTGCGCTTCTCATGAAATCCACCGCGCAGTACGTGGAGCACCTCCGGCAAGGAAATGACACGTTCCTCTCTGCGCTTCCTTGCGTGTCGCGTATCAAGGTACCTTCCCGACTTCAGGCAACTCCGAATCCCGCCAAGGACGTCCCGATGCTTGGGTGGATGTTTCTTTCGTTGTCGCCCCGTCACATGCATAATGTAACTCAGTTACACAAGTTCGTCAAGCCGGAGATTCCGCTATCTCCAACCTAGGCGGTTGACTTTGAAATACAAAGATATATACTGGTATATACCATCTTGATGACAGGGAGGGAACGAGGCTATGGACGCGATTGCAAAACTGTTCATCAACGGAAGATCTCAGGCCGTTCGACTGCCCAAGGCGTTTCGATTCAAAGGCTCTGCGGTGAAGATACGCAGGGAGGGAGACAAGGTTGTCCTGGAACCGCTCGAGCAACGCAGCTGGCCGTCGGAATTTTGGGATGTGTTTGACCCCGATCCAGACTTCAAGACACCCGAGGCATTGATCGCCTCGGAGGTAAATCTCGACTGAGATGTTTCTGCTCGATACGAACATTCTCAGCTATTGGATGCGAGGAGACTCGGCTCTCATCGCCCGAATCAAGCGACACTCACCATCCGAATTGGCCATCTCGGCGATCAGCCTGGCCGAGATTCTGTATGGTATCGAAAAATCTTCGGTAAAGAAAAAGACGAGAACAGAAAAGATCCAACGCATCGCGGCCCTGCTCGACATTCTGGATTTTGATGAAGCAGCCGCTCCCCACTATGCCGTGATCCGGGCCGGGCTAGAGAAAAACGGGCTGGTGATCGGCGAACGGGACATGCAAATAGCCGCCATCGCGCGGGCTCGCAAATCGACCGTTGTCACCCACAACACGAGAGAATTCGATCGCATTCCCGGACTCAAGGTCGAAGACTGGGCCACATAGGCGATGTGGAGGCTCAATCATTGAGGTAGATGCTGACGACCTTCCCCTTTTCGACTTTTACCTGCCTCGCATCGGGCATGCGAAACTCGCCGATTTTGGGGTCCCAGGTAAAAGAGTAGATCTCGTACGACGTATCCAGCACCCACTCCACCCACGTCTGTCCGGGAGCCAGGCTGTCGTTGCCCGACTTCCCCAATATATTCTGGGACATCATGAGCTTGAGAACCTGCTCTTCCTTCTGTTCATCGCTGTAGTTGGGATTGTTAACGATCATGGCCAGAAGGTCCCGTGCCATGGGGCTGAGCAGGCTGAGCATGAGGATCCTCTTGCATCCGTTGTTGACGATCCTTATCCCGTAGTCCTTGTACTGGTAGTCGATGGTGGATAGTTCGCCCGCGACGACCTCCACCTCTTCTATCGTGTGCGCGCGTTCCTCGGTGACCAGCTGGATCAGGTACTTGCCCTGCGGGATCTGGAACCTGACGGCACAGTGGCCGTTCACCCTGCCGATCTCGTGGGGCAGCTTGTCTATCTCGGCGGGCTTCTCGCCGAACGGAGTCACGTAGATCTCCTTGATGCGGGACACGCCGTTGTTGCGGATCTCTATCTGCCCCTGCGCGTCAATGCCCTCGAGGGCGCGCAGAAGGGGAGTGGAGTAGAAGAGGTGCAGCCCTCTTTGTCCCTTGGCGAACGAATTCACTCCCACGACTCTGCCCCGCATGTCCACCATGGGACCGCCGCTCTGCCCTCCGACTAAAAAGGCCGTGTGCTCGATGTGGGTCTGGCGGAACGCCCTCGATCCGACGACCACCTCCTTGTCGGGGTTGGAGATTATCCCCTCGGTGATCGACATGCCGAAGTAGTCGACTGCCTGCGCCAGACCTATCGCGAATACGCGTATCCGCTGATCCCCGAACCTGGAGATCTTGAGCGCCGGGAGGTCTTCGATCCCCTCAGCCGTCATGATGGCGATGTCCAGGATGTCGTCCGTGTGGACAACATTCACCGCCTTCAATGAGGTGGTGGTTTGCTCTTCCATCGCGCCGCGCACCTCGGACCTCTCGAAACTGAGCTGCTCGTCGAGGGGCTCGTCCAGCCGGAACCCGCGGACGACATGGAGGCTGGTGATCAGGTGCTTCTCGCCCTCGTGATTGACGATGAAGGCGGTGCCCAGGGTGCCGCCGCACTTGTCGAAGACGCCCCAGATGCTCGGCGCGATGTCGTCCAGGATCTCCTGGGGCAGCCTGTTCCAGTAGGACGTGACCATCCCGCCGTTGGCGCACGACAAAAGGAGCAGGCACACGACCAGTGATGAGAGCTTCTTCATGACGCCGTAAGCATACAGTCGCCCTCTTTCCCATGTCCAGCCCGGGATCGAGAGTGAATACTTTGTACCTTCTCCCGAAAGTCGATAGAATTCTCCTTTCGTTTGAAATGAAAGGATCTGCGATGAGATGCTTCATCGTTGTCGGGTTGGCGGCCGCGATTTTAACGGGTTGCTGGTCCCAACAAGAGATCGCCTGGAACATGGAGAACGATACCGGTGCGAACACGGACACAGACATCGATACCGACACCGACACGGATACCGACACGAACACCGGTACGGATACCGACACGGGCACGGATACCGACACGAACACAGATACCGGTCCTATCGAGTGCAATCTAGGGGAGTACAACGGCAGTTTAACAATCGGCACGCAAACGGATGTTTCAACCCTTGCGGGATACACCTCAATCTCGGGCTACCTTAGAATCAGCCACCCTTCATACACTGCCTTAAACGAGTTGATTTGCCTCACTTCGGTGGGAGGGGGCTTGTGGATTGAAGAAAACAACTCCCTCACCAACCTTGACGGTTTGAGCGGGCTCACCTCGGTGGGTTATCACTTGGTGATTTTTGATAACGATGCCCTCACCGACCTTGAAGGTCTGAGCGGGCTCACTTCGGTGGGTGAGGACTTTACTGTTACCGATAACGACGCCCTCGCCAATCTGACCGGCCTGAGTGGCATCACCGCGCTGACCGGGGACTGTGTTATTACCGATAACGACGCCCTGACCAGCTTGGCCGGTTTGAGTGCTCTCACCGCGGTGGGATTGTACGGTGGGGGCCTGGACATCCACAATAATGCCGCACTGACGGACCTTGACGGCCTGAGCGCCGTCACCTCAGTGGGCTATAAACTTAGCGCTTACTACAACCCCGCTTTTCCCGACTGCGAGGCGTGCGACCTGCTGGACCAGCTTACTAACGGACCCACTTTGATAGATGTCCACGACAACCTCGACGACTCATGTACGCCCGTTCCGGCTAACTGCCCTTAGGGATATTTAGGGCGGACAACCACAGTTCAGACGGGCGGGTGGAAATCTGATATCATCGACTTTCAATGAAGTGCCATTGGAGGCTTTTTTGATGACGAGATGTTTCCCGGCTTGTGTGGTTGCCGTGTGCGCTCTTTTTTTCGGCGCCTCGGCGGATGCGGTTGTCTACAATGCGGACCCGTCGGACTACCAGACGGTGCTCGGCCAGCTCGTGGCGGGGGACATACTGGAGCTCGCGGCGGGCGACTACACGGATGGGTTGTCCATCACCGACATGATCGGCGCGGATGGAAATCCCATCATCATCACCGGTCCCACGTCCGGCGCGCCTGCGGTGTTCCTGGGCGATTCGTCGCGCAACACGGTGAGCATCAGGCGCAGCGAGTATGTGACCATCAGCCACCTGAAGATCGACGGCCTTCAGATCGCCTACATCGACGCCATCAAGGCGGAGGGCGACGTCGATAACTGGGCTCACCACATCACAATCGAATACTGCGAGATCACGGGGCATGACGCGAACCAGCAGACAACGGGGATCTCTACCAAGGCTCCGGCGTGGAACTGGACCATTCGGTACAACATCATCCACAGCGCCGGCACCGGCATGTATCTGGGCAACTCAGACGGTGAGGCGGCCTTCATCGCGGGGCTGATCGAGTACAACCTGATCGCCGATCCGGAAGGCTACTGCATGCAGATCAAGCATCAGAACCCCCGGCCCGCCTTGCCGGACATGCCCGACGACGGAGCGACGACGATAATCAGGCACAACGTGTTCATCAAGGATGACGACCCCTCCGGATCTGGAGATCGCCCGAACGTTCTGCTGGGACATTTCCCCCTGAGCGGCGAAGGCCAGAACGATCTCTACGCGGTTTACGGAAACTTCTTCTTCCACAATCCGCGCGAGGCGCTCTTCCAGGGAGAGGGCAACATTCACCTGCACGACAACATCTTCGTTGATTCAGCAAACGGCTGGCCGGCGGTCAACATAACAGCGCACAACGATGTACCCAGGGATATCGCTTTCTACAACAACACCATCTGTCACGCGGATACGGGGATCTCGGTGACGGGTGTGGATGTCACTTACGATCAGATGGTGGTCGCCAACGCGGTGTTCGCGGCCGACCCGTTGAGCCTGGTGACGGGTGTGGTGGAGTCGGACAACGTGACTGACACCGTTTCGGACGCGGCGGCATATGTAATTGACGCGACGCTGGATCTCGCGCTGCTCGATATGTATCCCCTGCAGGGGCAGCTCACCGGCGGATCCTACGAAACAACGCTTGCCGATCTCACCGGGGATCCGGACTACGATCGGGACTTCAACGGTACAGTCAAGGACTTCACCTATCGAGGCGCGTACAACGGCGGCGAGAGCTCCAACCCGGGATGGCACTTGGCCTCGGAGATCAAGGACGAGGTGGCGGGCTCCGATTCGGACGCCGACACCGACTCAGATGCCGACTCCGATACGGACGCGGACGGTACTGTCCCCACCGCGCCGGTAAGCGGCCGTTCGATTGATGAGGACGGTTGCGGTTGTAGCGCGCCGGGAAGAGTGAAAATTTATCCGAAAACGTGGCTCAGTTTGATCATGAACGTCTGCTCGTTTTCCTCGTCGATGGTTCTCATTGTGTTTCCAAAATCTTGAGGTCCCTCCTGGGCGACGCCCGCTGCCAGGCGTGTGTAAACCAGATAGAGGGTTGAGCCCGGAACGTACTCCCACCGCAACAGGAGCTGGAGCTGGAAGTCGGTGATGGCAAAGTCGGCGTCGGCGTCATTGTACGTGGTAGGCGCGCTGGACTGATCGGCGAAAAGAGACCTGTAATGGTTGTAGTCCGCGTGGGCACACAGGATCTGCCCGTTGATCTGGAAGGTCAGATCCCTGGCGATGACGAGTGTCGACTTGAGCCCCAGATCGATCTGATCGAGATCGCGGCGTCCGTAGACATACTCCTCGTCAAGCTCGTCTTCATTCAGGACATCGACGTACGCCAGGGCGCCCACGATGTGCTTGTATCCAGCGGAGAGTTCCAACTCTATGCGCCCCAGGCGCAGCTGCAACACGGGGAGCGTGTGAAAGTAGTATCCCCGGGCAGTGGAACCGCTGCAT